>CALJIY010000397.1 GCA_937973945.1 uncultured Saprospiraceae bacterium
TGAATGGTCGTTCCTGCAATACCTACGCCGACAAATAAAACAGAACCTACAGGTGGTGTACAAAGTCCAATACAAAGATTCAAAACCATGACAATACCAAAGTGAGTTGGGTCCATTCCTAATTCGGTTACTACAGGTAAAAAGATAGGAGTAAAAATGAGTACCGCTGGGGTCATATCCATGAAAACGCCCACAAATAATAAAATCACATTAATGATGAGCAATACGACAATTTTACTATCACTAACAGATAATAAGGCGGCGGTGATGTTTTGAGGAATATTTTCATAAGCCATAATCCAGGACATACTCATTGAAGTTCCGATCAAAAGCATGACTATGGCGGTAGTTCCAACTGAACCTAAGAAAATGGAAGGTAGTTCGTTAAAGGAGATTTCTTTATAAAACCAAGTGAGCAAAAGGCAATAAAGGACGGCAACGGCGGATGCTTCTGTTGCGGTAAAAATCCCTGCCACAATTCCTCCAATAACGACGACTAACAATAATAAGCTAGGAAAGGCATTGATAAAACTAGTAGCAATTTCTAGTAAAGTACTTCTTTTACCCGTTGGATAGCCTTTCCTTTTGGCCCAAACTGCGGAGACGATCATCAAGAAAATGCCTGTTAAGATACCCGGAATATAGCCTGCTAAAAATAAAGCAGCAATAGAAACGCCACCACTTGCTAAGGAATAAACAATGAGGACATTACTGGGGGGAATCGTTAAGCCAGTTGTAGATGCAGTAATATTAACGGCAGCGGAAAATTCTCGACTATAGCCTTCTTTTTCCATTTCGTCGGTCATAAAACTTCCAATAGCAGAGGCAGCAGCTACAGCAGAACCTGCAATGGCGCCAAAAAGCATGGCGGCCACTATATTAACGTGGGCTAAACCACCAGGTAGTGCACCAACTAAACTTCGAGCAAAGACAATTAGCCGTTTGGCAATTCCTCCTCGATTCATAATTTGACCAGCCAGTATAAAAAAAGGAATGGCTAATAAAGAAAAGCTATCTAACCCTGTAGCCATTCGCTGTGCAATAGTAGTAAATGCGGGAATAGCAGGAATGCTGACTAGCATGGTGAAAAGGCTACTAATACCAATACTCCAGGCTATCGGCACACCAATGCCTAATAAAATAATGAAGGAGATAACTAATATAAATACTTCCATAATACTTAAATTTTATTGAGGATTGGGTACTGTTTTTTCTGTTAATTTGTAATAAATAATTAACAACCCACTAATAGGAACGACTGCATAAACCACAGACATCGGAAGTCGAAGAGCAGGGGAGGTTTGCCCCAAAACTTGAGAGATATAGATTAATCTAAAACCTCCAACGACTAAAACAACAAATACAAATAAGATAATTAGAGACTTGATAAGGAGTGCTAGATTTCTTGCCTTTGCGTCAGATAATTTTGGGGACAATAAATCAATCGCCAAATGCATTTTTTGTCCTGATGCATAGGCAGCGCCTAAAATGCCAATCCAAATCAATAAAAATCGGGCTAATTCTTCTGACCAACTAGCTTGACTGCCTAGAGCGTAGCGTGTAAAAACGCCCCATAAAACATCTAGGGTCATTAATGCCATTAAGATAGTTAGGAAAGCGCCAAGGTAGCTATCTATTTTTTCTCTCATGGTGGTGTTCGTTTTCGTTATTCTTTAACAGCCTGAATTTGCTGTATTAAATCATAGATTTCTTTATCTGATCTGTAGGTTTCTAAAATACCTTTAGTTTTTTCAAAAAACTGGGATTTATCTGGCCGAATCACTTCTACGCCTGCTTTTTGCACTTCAGTCAATGCCTCTTCTTCGGATGCCTGCCATAATTTTCTTTGATAAGTGGTTGCTTCGTCCGCAGCAGCTTGTACCCATCTTTGTTCTTGGACGGATAAGTTATTCCAGGCTACGGTGCCGATTACCAAAATATCAGGAACAGCTGTATGTTCGTTTAAGGAATAATATTTACAAATTTCGTAGTGGCGAGAAGTGTAAAAACTAGGAGGATTGTTTTCGGCTCCATCTACGATTCCTTGCTGTAAAGCGGTGTATAGTTCCCCCCAAGAAATAGGGGTAGGTGCACCACCTAAAGACCTGACTAAATTCATTGCCGTTACACTTTCCATAACTCTAATTTTCATCCCTTCCAAATCTTTAGGTGTGTTTACAGGTCTTTCTTTGGTATAAAAAGACCGCTGTCCTGCATCAAAATAGGTAAGCCCTCTGAGCCAAAACTTTTCGCTTTGTGTTAATAAGGCTTTACCAATTTGACCATCTTGAACAGCATAGGCATGTGCTCTATCTCGAAAAATATATGGAAGACTTAATACTTTTGTATTAGGCGCAAAATTTTCCAATACTGCAGCGGATACCTTAGTCATGGCTAAGCTACCAATCTGTAATAGTTCCAATGCCTGTCGTTCTGTACCCAATTGTTGGCTTGGGTAAATTTCGATGGTTAATTCACCCTTTGATTGTTCTGCTAATCGCTCTGCCATGAACTCCATACCTTTATGAACAGGGTGAGATACATCCAATCCATGAGCTAATTTTAGCGACTTGGTCGTACTAATTTTGCCACAGCTTAATAGCAGCAGGAGTGTAAAAAAGGGTAGGACTCGTTTTATCATTTTTTATATTTTTCTACAAATTAGGAAGATATGGAAGCTACAGATAGCGTACCCTAATTTCTAATCCGTTTTATAATAGCTAAAGCTTCTGCCGTCTTAGCGGTCAGTTGTTTGAAATCCCTTTTTTGCAAAATTTCTTTTGCAATCAGTTTAGACCCCATTCCAACACAAACTGCTCCGGCATTAAACCATTTAGATAAATTTTCTTCCGTAGGGGCAACGCCGCCTGTCGGCATAATCGTTGTCCAAGGTTGAGGACCTTTAATTGATTTAATAAAATTTGGTCCATAGACACTTCCGGGAAATAACTTGACAATATCACAACCTAGTTCTTCTGCTTTGCCGATTTCTGTCAGCGTGCCACAGCCTGGCATATAAGGTACCTTTCGACGATTACACACTCTAGCAATATCTTCTTTCAAGGAAGCGGAAACAATAAAGTTTGCGCCCAACTGCATGTAAATTCCAGCAGTTCCAGCATCATTAACCGATCCTACTCCCAGCATCATTTCAGGTAGTTCGGAAGCACAATATTTATTCAATGCACCAAATACTTCATGTGCAAAATCACCCCTATTAGTAAATTCTAATATCTTGGCTCCCCCCTCATAGCAAGCCTTCAATACCTGTTTCCCCAATTCAACATCTTGATGATAAAAAAGGGGCATCATACCTTGTTTAGCTGCGGTTTGTAATATCTTTAGTTTGGTAAATCTTGCCATTAAACGTTACTTTTTAAAAGTTGGTTGATGAAAAAATTATCGAGCAACCCTTCCACTTGCATCCCCACTCATTAACTTCTCGACTTCTTCAACAGTTGCTAAATTAGCATCTCCATAAATGGTGTGTTTCAAACAAGAAGCTGCAACTGCATAGTTCAAAGCTTTCTGATCATCATTGGGGTAATGTAGTAATCCGTAAATCAAGCCACCCATAAAACTATCCCCTCCACCAACTCTGTCTACTATATGCGTAATCTGATAAGTCGGGGCTTCGAACAAAGTTTTTCCATCATATAAAACCCCAGACCAAGAATTATGAGACGCACTTATTGATCCTCTTAAAGTC
The DNA here is from genome assembly GCA_937973945.1 of uncultured Saprospiraceae bacterium. Classification (GTDB taxonomy): domain Bacteria; phylum Bacteroidota; class Bacteroidia; order Chitinophagales; family Saprospiraceae; genus JAFMDF01. Next base: position 3,710 of record CALJIY010000397.1, read on the forward strand.
GTAATTACTTTTTTAGCACGAGGAAACATCTTCATTAATTGTTGTAATACAGAGAGATAAGATTTAGCATCAACGGAATGCCCTGCGGTAACATCTACTCCTTCTGGATGTAGACCAAAATGTTTTTCCGCATCTTCTTCATTCCCTAAAATGATATCACAACCTGCCACTAATTCAGGCATAACCTC
>CALJIY010000398.1 GCA_937973945.1 uncultured Saprospiraceae bacterium
TTCTATACATGCAGCCATTTCTTCATAGCTTATGTTCTCTGGAATGGTACCTTTAATATCTTTTGTAGCGATACTAAGATATTCCGCATGGGAGCTTAGTACCGTATCATCAAAGCCAAAGACTCGATCGCCTACTTTGTAGTTGGATACTGCGGTCCCGACTGCTACTACCTGACCTGCAAAATCTGTTCCTTGTATATGCTTTCTGGGTTTAAATAAACCAATGACAAAACGCATAATAAACGGCTTTGCGCTTAGGTTCGCGCAGTCCGTACGATTCACTGTGGTGGCATATACTTTTACTAAAACTTCTTTTTCTTTAGGGATCGGTTGCGCTACTTCTTGTAGTTCCAGAACATCTGGCGATCCGTATTTTTTGGTGATAATGGCTTTCATGTTTTTTTTTAGAGTAGAGAACAGTTCTCTATAGATAAAATTTTCTGGAATAAATTTGTTCTTTTTGCATTCTGCGCAGGCTTATGCCTAGAGGCATTTCTTTACCGTACACTTTTAAGTGTAATGCGGATCGTCGAGGTTTGTAACCTCGATGCTATACGATAATCATACTACATCGAGGTTACAAACCTCGACAATCCTATAGTTTTCATAGTATTTGTCAAAGAATTTAAAAAGTGTACGGTAGCGAAAGAGGCATAAAGAGTATAGCAAAAGAAAAGAACCAAAAACTCTAGACAAAAAGCCCGCCCGTCCCTACGGGTTCGGGAATATATTCCATCATCTCCGGTATTTTTGTCAGGCCTCCCGCCCAGATGTTGACCGAGCGGAGCAGCTATTAATACTTTAAATCACTTTTTCCTCAGTGCGGATAATGATTTAAATTACAACGAAATACATCTCTATTCTCTGCTCTCTATTCTCTGTTCTGAATTTAAAAATAAACCCGATACATCAAATTTGGAAAAAATCCAAATTGCGCTACATAGCCAGTTGACTCCGGTTCTGTAGGATCATAGAATTCTGATATCCTTCCTTTCGTATTTGTAATATTATCTAAATTAATAAATATTTCGTGGGTCGTTTTAGGTTTATTGATTTTATAGCTGGCAGATAAAATAACCGTATAAAGATCGTCTAATTGCGCCTCATATGCTTTGTCATAATCCCAATATTGATTTGTAGCTAGGTCCACGGCTATATTGCCATCGCTGTCCCGTAACAAGGGAAGTATTCTTTTGCCACCACCAAAAAATACTTTGGCATTCAAGGAAAGGGTTCTATTTTTCTTTCTACCTAATTGATCAAATTCTTTACCGACTAACAAATTAACAAGATACTTTCCATTGTATTGCGTATTTCGTTCTTGCCCATCTAATGCTTTATAGGTAGAGGTAAATATAGATCCATTCAATAAAAAATAATAACTATTATCAAAGAATCGTTCTAGCGTTAATTCTATCCCATAGTTTTTTCCAGTCCCTTTATTCACTAAGTCAACATACCTAAACTCGTTGCTTTCATTGATAGTGGCGTAGTAGCTAGTATCGATATTTTCAACAGGTAAGTTATATAAATCTTGATAGTACCCTTCGATTTTTGCCACTAATTTATTGGAAAATCGCTTTTCAAAACCCAATACATAGTGCCTAGCTTTTAACAAATCTAAGTCTTTATTGGGTTCAATGGTTTGGCCATCAGCTTGGACCACCTTAGCAAAATAATTATGAATACTTTCCATTTTGCTATGTTGACCAAAACCGAAACTAATGATACTACTTGGGCTTACTTTCCAGTTGACAGCAACTCTTGGTTCCAGCGTACTTTTATTATTATATAAAACATTCATATTATGTAGTCCTGCCACCATGCTCACTGCTTCATTGAACCGATGCTTCCAGCTAATGAACGTTTGTAAACTACCAATTTGTTCCTTAAAGTCAACAGCGGCAAATCGAGTTCCGAATTCCTCTTCTAGCCAACTCTGCTCATAATCATAATCCACAAGATTATACTTTGCTCCAACTTGCAACTTGTTTTTTGCATTCAATTTATTGTTATAGGTAATGGCGCCCCGCAAAGTAGTATTACTTAATCTACTTTGATCATCCAAATTTCTATTTAAAATAGAATCTCTACGTTCATCTGTAGCTTCATCTAATAAAGATTGTGTTTCGTATTCATATACATCGTCATCAATTCCTGTCCCAGAATAAGCCAAGGTCGTTTTTATATAACTATTGGTCGTAATAGAATAGGTATGATTCAGCCCTACATTAAATAAATAATTACTTTTTTCATATTCTTCTTTTACACTATTACTACTTTGAAGATCACCAGGTGTCACAAATAAATCTCTTTTGACATCTTCTAAGGAGAAACTACTAAATCCACCAAGTCCAAAGAAAGAAAAGACCCCTGATTTTTTGGTCGGTAAAACAATCTTAAAAGCAGCATCCTGAAAATTGAATAAGCCATCAATATTGACCAATCCCAAGTCCGATACTAAAGAAATAGTGGAATATCTATAATTGACCAGATAAGAACCACCATAGCCTTTTTTCAAAGGACCTTCCAAGGTAAAGTCTGTACCTAATAGACCAAATCCAAAAGTGGCTTCCCTTTTTTCATTATTACCTGCCCTCAATTTTAAATCATAAATACCCGACAGCGCATCGCCATACTCTGGAGCAAAAGCCCCCGTATAGAAATCAGAAGTAGACAGTAGATTATTGTTCAAGGCACTAACTCCGCCCCGAACGCCATTTTGATCTCCAAAATGAGTTGGATTGGTAATATCCACGCCTTCTAATCGCCATTGGATATATTTAGGCGAATTTCCGCGTACGATGATGTCATTGTCTCCATCGTTCGTCGTGGCGACCCCCGCAAAAGCAGAGACAATCCGAGAAGGATCACTAAATCCACCCGCAAAACGCTCTGTTTTTTCCGCAGAAATAGAACGGGCACTCACTAATGCTAGATCATTCAATGCCGTCCCTTGGCGTTTATTGGCCTTAACGACGACCTCTTCCATTTTTATAATGGCTTCTTGTAGGGCAATAGTCAGCACGACTTCCTTACCAGAATTGACTTCTATATTAGATAGGGTCTTATTTTCATAGCCCAAATAGTCTATTTGTAAATTTACCCTACCTACAGGCATATTTTCTAATCTAAAGTGCCCATCTAGGTCTGTTGTGGCTCCAATAGCGGCTTGAGAGTTTAAAAGCAGTACTGTAGCACCGATTAAGGGTTGTTGGGTATCACTGTCTAGTACCTGCCCCCTTACTGTCTGACTTAGGTCTTGGCCAATAGCCAGCTGATTAAATAAGAAAAGGACATATAAAATAGGAAATAACTTTTTCATAATACGCTAAATTTAGAAGTTGTTTAAGAATGTATTCTGCAATCAGTTGTCAGTGCTTGATTCTTAGGACGAAGCTCTTTTTTATTTTCGTAGCCTTAGCTACGGGAATCAAAAAAGCTGAAGTATCTAAGGATCAATGACTTGCAAATGATGCATCAATTCATTTTTAAACAACTTCTTAGGTTAAAAACAGTCCTCATGAACTATTGAAAACAAATGTAGCGGGAATCAAAGAAGCAGTCATTGACTTAAGTTAAGAAGTGAATTGGAAGGAAAATTAGTTGTAGGAATTTGGAATTTTTATAAAAAAAACAACACTTTTTCCACCAAACATCTTACTTTTAGTCTAAAGTTCTTTAAGAATATATTTCAGGTCTGCAAATCTGTATTGCAAGAACCTGAAAACGACTTTTTTAAGTTCCATAACCCAGCTATGCAACTTAAAAAACTAGTTTTCAGAACCTTACACTACAAATTTTCGCCGCTAAACTATATTCTTAAACAACTTCTCCAAACCTAATAGACTTAAAAACGCCAACCCCATATACAAAATCACTTCTCAAAAAACGACAGACTATTTTTCTATTTCCCTTGTTTACCTGCCTTGGTAGTCAAGGATGATTACTAACGTACTTATTTTATGAGCAAACTACAATCACTATTACCCTTACTACTGGTAGGCTTACTTACCACGAGTGTTTATGGACAATTCGGAAGGAACAAGGCGAAATATGACAACTTTACCTTCCAAGTGTACAATTCTCCTAATTTTGAGATTTACCATTATTTACAGAATGAGCAGGTGCTCAACATGCTCACCCAACAAAGTGAGCAATGGTACGAGATGCACCAAGAGGTACTCCTAGATACCTTCGCAAAGCGTAATCCGATTATTTTTTATAACGATCACGCAGATTTTCAACAAACCAATTCCATTTCTGGTACGATTGGTGTCGGAACAGGCGGGGTCACGGAGGGCTTCAAGCGTAGGGTCGTTATGCCCATTGCGATGTCAAACCAACAAACCAATCACGTCTTGGGTCATGAATTGGTTCATGCCTTTCAATACCATATGCTGACTTTTGGTGATTCTACAGGATTAAAGAGTATTTCGAATATCCCCTTATGGATGGTCGAAGGCTTGGCGGAATATTTATCCATTGGTCGAGTGGATGCACATACGGCTATGTGGATGCGGGATGCAGTTTTGAATCAAGATATTCCTTCCATCAAAGATTTGAGTAGTGGGAAGTATTTTCCTTATCGATATGGTCAAGCCTTTTGGTCCTTTCTCACAGGCGTTTATGGCGATACCATTATCAAACCTTTCTTTGTGGCAACGGCCCAATATGGTTTTGAGGCTGCTGCTGTAAAAGTTTTAAAAACAGGCTCAGACAACCTATCCAACATGTGGGAGAATAGTTTGAAAACCTACTATGAACCATTAGTAGGAGAGGGGAAGAAAGATGAAACGATTGGACGGAAATTGTTATCCAAAAAGAATTCTGGGAATATTAATATTGCCCCTGCCCTCAGTCCGAATGGAAAATATGTCATGTATTTAACCGAAAAAGGGGCGTTTTCTATAGAATTGTATTTGGCCAATGCTGCTACAGGAAAGGTCATTCGTCAAATTGGTAGTACGGTCAGGGACGGTCATTTAGATGCTTTTAATTTTATTGAATCGGCGGGTACTTGGTCGCCTGATAGTAAACAATTTGCATTGGTCGCATTCAAAAAAGGCGAGAATGTATTGATCATCAAAGATGTAGAAAGTGGCAAAACGGTTACCGAAACTAGATTAGCGGGTGTCAATGCTTTTGCCAATCCTGCTTGGTCGCCAGATGGAAAGGAAATTGCCGTGGCGGGCTTGTCAGATGGACAAATTGATTTGTATACCTATAATGTGAAATCTGGAAATGTCAAACGATTGACGAATGACATTTACGCAGAGATGCAACCACAATGGTCTACCGATGGCAGTCAATTAGCTTTTTCTACCGATGAATGGAGTTTTAAAAATGGTCGCACACATGGTAAGTGGACGGCCAATTTGGCGCTGATGGATATGGCATCAGGCACAACAAAAATCTTGGAAATATTTAATACGGCAGATAACTTGAATCCGGTTTTCGATCGAAACAATCAGATCCTATTTCTATCGAATCAAGATGGTTTCAGGAATATGTATAAGTACGTGCAAGAAACAGGACAAGTCTTTCAGATGACGGATCTTAAAACTGGAATAAGTGGTATTACGGAATATGCGCCTGCGATTCATGCGGCCCCTTCCAAAGATCGAATTGTGTATACGCATTTTATGGAAGGCAATTACACCATTTATTCTGCCAAAGAAGAGACGTTTCTAAATAGAGAAGTAGCCACCGATGCTGTTAATTTTGCCGCTTCTTTACTACCGCCGAATAATGCGGAGATGGTGTCCATTGTGGATCGTAATTTGGCAAATTTTGATAGCAGAGAGAAAATCAATACGAGTCAATTTGCTGCTGCTAAATACCAACCTAAATTCAAATTAGATTATTTAGGAGGTGGTACAGGAGTTGGTGTTGCTTCTACTGGTTTTGGCCCCAATACAGGTATGCAGGGTAGTATTGACTTTTTATTCAGTGACATTTTGGGCAACAATCAACTGTACGCAGGCGTCTCGCTGAATGGAGATATTTATGATTTTGGTGGACAGGTTTCTTATGTCAATCGGAAAAGACGAGTCGCTTGGGGGGCTGGCCTTTCGCATATCCCTTACCGCTATGGTGGTACTCGATATGCGGGTACGGATACCTTAGACTTTGGCAATGGGCAGCTATTTGAAGCGAATGAATTTTTAGTACAGACAGAGCGATTATTCGAAGACAAAGCAAGTTTGTTCGCGATGTTTCCTTTTTCTAAAATCCAACGTTTTGAGGCCAGTACGTCTTTGGTGCGCTATGGCTTTAGACGAGATCAGTATAGCGTCTTTACGGATAATTTTGGCAATCCTGTAACGCAGACAAGGAGTGAAAAACTGGATAATGCACCAGAGCCTTTTAACTTCGCCAATATTAGTGCGGCTTTGGTGGGGGACAATTCCTATTTCGGGATGGCTTCTCCGATGCGGGGCTATCGCTATCGACTTGGGGTAGATCAATATCTAGGGGATGTCGAATATATGAACTTAACAGCAGATGCCCGATTCTATCAATATTTAAAACCAATCACCATTGGCTTCAGGGCCACCCACTTCGGTCGCTACGGTAATAAAATTGACCAATTATCTCCGATCTATAACATTGCTTATCCTTGGTATGTCAGGGGCTACGGCTATGGTACGAGTGATTTAGTTTTTGAAAATAATATTGCCCGAAACCAGTTAGTCGGTAATAAAATATTAGTCTCCAACCTAGAAGTTCGATTGCCTTTCACGGGACCTAAGGGACTAGCAGTGATTGGATCTAAATTTTTATTTACAGAATTAAATCTCTTCTTTGATGGTGGGATGGCTTGGAATAATTTCGATGAATTTAAAGCTGACAACCAAGGGAATATCGGTACTGGTCCAGAGCCGATTTTTAGTGCAGGGCTCTCTGCTCGAATTAATTTATTTGGGGCGATGATCTTGGAACCCTTCCTAGCTTGGCCTTTACAGGAAAATACTAGTATGCAGTTTGGTTTGAATTTTTCTCCTGGGTGGTAGGGTTGGAATGTTGTTGGATAATTGTATGTTTTACTATACATAAGAAATCCATTTAAGAAGAATTTTTTCTTTTTTGCATTGGCAAAAAAAGAAACAAAAAACCCTAGGCTGAAAAAACGGCTTAACGCAAAGCAAGCTCCCGCACCCACTTTTCAGCCAGTCCACCCGCTTAGGTGTTGACACGGTTGTACTTTGGAGTCAACTGATTGGTCGATCTTGAGGCTGAATGCAGAGAATTGGAAATACTATTATTATTGATAACAAAGACTTCCCAAGTTTTGAAAACTTGGGAAGTCTCTATCATCGAATTTATCCTCTTTTAAAATTATATTCATTTCTTTTAAACCATGCCTCCGTTCCTTCAAATTGTACCTCTTTTCTAATGATCAATGTTTCTGATCCTATAATGTAGCTATTTCTGATGACGGCCTTTTTTCTATCATTGCCATCCTTACTGGAGTAGCTTGTAATAATTTGAGTTGTTCCATCCGATAGGGTAGACCGAGCAATGATCTTTTTGCCATTTATCTTAAACCTGTTTTTTGATATTTTAAGTTTGGCCCTACTATTGGCTTCGGGTTCCTTTGGATAAGTATAGGCTAAACTTAGTTTCCTATTTTTCCTTGTTGACTTAATGGCTAATGCACAGGGCATGGAATATGGATTATTCGAATTATAATCTATATAGGTTAAGCTGCCTGTCCAGCTGCCTAGCAAGTTTTGGATATCGCTAATTTCTATAGCTACTTTTTCTTGAGCCAACATACTAGTTGAGGAGCAGATTATTATTAATAAAATTAGCTTGACTATTTTAGTGGTCATTTTGTTTTTTATATATGTATTCTGTGATTAGTTGTAAGTGCTTGTTTCCATGTACCAAGGATTGAAAGCAGGTTTCATACTGGGTGATACTTTGAAAGTATCACCCAGTATGAAACTCATGTCTCGGAACCTTTAAGTGCGACTGTTCATTTAAACAAAGCAACCACCTCCCCCTCATCCTCAGCGGATATCGTAACCAATAGCTCTTTAGCCCCATATTTTTTAACTTTAAATACTTTCGTACCAGTAGACCATCTTTCTTTTTTGCTAACATTGGGCAAAAGAGAAAAGCCATAACTAAATTTTGACCCATCTTTTTTGGGGCCTACCACCACAAAGTGATTGCGCTTCCATGAATTGTTCTTAATAGAAAAGTTGATCCATCGTAGATCAGGATTAATGTTTGTCGTGCTAGTCTGCATATCCGCTTGACTTTCAGGGATGTTTTTAATTTCAGACAAAAAGACCAAACGGGCATCTTCGCTAATATTCGTTTTTAGCTGATCTACTTGATCTAAGATTACTTTGGAATCATCATCTATAGCGATGCTTGCGCTTCCTATTTCGAGCTGCGCCAGATCAATATCGGTACCTGTGATGTTGACGCTTAATTCCACAATCTTTCCAGCGGCTTTTATTTGTCCAACATTTCCTGCTAAACGAAGTTGTTGACCACTTACATTCTTGATAATGGTTGTACTATGGGTTCCTTGATATACCGCAGTCAACAAGGGTGTTCCTATAGTGATGCTTGGTAATTGACTAGGTTCGATCCATTTAATTTGATCTAAGGTTAATGTCCCATTTTCAAAATCAATTCCGATAAAGGGTAA
>CALJIY010000399.1 GCA_937973945.1 uncultured Saprospiraceae bacterium
AGACAATTCCTTCAATGTTTCTTTTCCCAACAACGCAGGCAGATCAACTAAAGGCGTTCCGACTGGTGCTTTAAAATTGATATAATCTTGAAAAACGATCCCATCCACCACTCTTGTATTATAAGCACTTCTAAATCGAACCCCACCATTATTCGTTTGATAATTATAGGCTAAATAGTCGATTCTATTTGTTGTTTGGTTGATCCAATAATGAAATTCATCATCATGATCTACGCCACCATTTTCTTCCTCAAAATGAATAGATAAAATGTCATAGCTTTTACCTTTAATAGTGGTGGTCCCTTTATGCGCGAGATTTACGGCGGGGTCTTGTAATTTATAAGGCAAGGTCGCAAAGTAAATCACCGAATTGACGGCCTCTGTATATTTCGCAATATCTTTATCAGACAAGGAAATTTTTTTTCCATTTATGGTTCTTTTAAAACCATTATTATTCAATATATCTTGTATTCTCTCTCCATTATCCTCAAAGCTTCTAATATATTCAAATGAATGATCGTCATTTTTGAAGGTGTAGTTTTTTTCTCGAAATACAAATTGGTAATGTGCTTTTTTGTAGGCATTGCCACCATGTGCTTGAATGGTTCTATCTAATATCTGTGCTGCTTTAGTTGGTTTATTTATAGATGGTGTAGTCACACTTTTTTGTAGAGGGGCACTACAGGCAATGAATAAACAGTAATAAAAAATAGTGCTAATTAATAAAAATCTCATATAAGTTGATTTAAGTACTTTGTAATTAATATGTTCTTTTTCTTAGATAAAAAGAACCAAAAATCAAGTCAGAAAAAACGGCTAAGCTCATCCTATCCCCCACCCCCACTTTTCTGACGATCAGCCGCCACCAAGCAGTAACATGTACTTAGATTTGGACAAAACGACATCCTTTTAGATTAAATAGAATCTGTCAACGTCTTAGCGAGTGAACCGACAAAAATACAATTACTCCTCCCACCAATCTGGCTTATTGGGGCTTCCTTCTAAGAAAGAACAATCGCAAGGGCGACAAGGCTGTTCGGGAAAACCTGCAAAGGCAGGACTGATATAGGTTCGAATCACCTTCTCTTCGGAGGCGTAAAAGAATCCAAATACCTCCTCTTCAGGATGATTGATATTTATGAAATTACTAGCAATATTGCCAACTGGTGGCTCCAATAAACTACCTGTTCGATTTATAATAACATTGGCTTGTGACCAATAATCAAAGGCGCTCTCTGACAAAGCTTGCTGGAAAACAGTTAGATAATAGCCTCCTGAAAATAAACCCGTAGGAACTGTTTCATAAAGCGCAACATCCTGTACCAATTCTGCAGTAGAAGCCGTACCATCAAAAGGCACGTAATTTTGAAAAGGAGATATACTAACATAACAAGGTCTAGATAGCTCATCTGTTACTTTATAAGTGATTCCCAATTCCCATAGCAATCTACTATTGGCATCTCTTTCTCTACTTTTTAAAGGCGTATCTAATTTAAAGGCAATAACATCAAATTCTTCTAAACGTCCTATCGCCCCAGTTCGCGCTCGCTTTTCAAATTGCCCGATCAATTTAGTGGGGCTTGGGGTAGGCAAAATCGACTCAAAGCTAGATTCAAAAATTCGATTATCAAAGGTGCTTACCTGTATTTTATAGCCCACTCCATATTCAATTGGGAAGTCTATCAAGGCTTGTTCATACAAGCCTTCTCTTCTGGAGTCCAGTAGCAATTGCTGCCCCACATCATTTATCAAGGTTACGGACTGCACATTTAACAAGCTGTTAGCTTCTTGGAAATTAAATACGTTCCGAACACTTACTCGAATCGTACTGGGATTGCCTTTAATTAATTTTCCCTGTATCGCTATACCATCATCGATAGTAGCAGGACGGTCAAATTCAATTTTATCTACACAGCCTACCCAAAATAGAAACATACAAGCTATGAAGCATAATTTTAAATTTCTTGATGGATTCCTTACATTTTTCATTTTGAATCAAGTTAATTTCCATCCAAATTACACATAAAGTACCATTTGATCGTTATTGATAAGAGACAATTCAGTAATTTTCACGTCTAAATAACATGCAGGAACCGCTACCTAAACATATCATTACCAAGCTAGAATATATTCGTACAATCGAAGAAATCGAGATTAAATACAATATCACTTGTACGATACATGGGGAAGTAATAGAGGCCAATTGTCCTTTCTTAGACTTGCCCCCCACTGCTAGACGCTTAATGATTAGCGGTGATCATGCTTCTGTCAATAAAATAGCGGAAGGGATACTTGGTATTTTGCCCTTCGTCCTGCCCTTATTAGCGATGAATCGCTTGGCAGTACCAGAATGGGATGGCTTGAAGGCGCAATTGCAGGCTTTTACTAAAAATAAACATCGCGCGGAGTTGTTCGATCATTTGTTACAGGACCCTTGGGTTATCAAGGCGTATCAAATGCATCGCCAAGATGGCCCCAAGCCACAGCTATTTTTAGCAGAACAGTTATTAAAAGAAAAAGGTTCTTATAGATATGACGCTTTGAAGACTTATAATTTAACTTCTGTTGTGAATGTCTATGAGTCTGATTTTATTGGGCCGATACTCTTATCTTTATTACCCTTGCCGAATAGTGTTTTTACCACACATGCTATTTATAAAGCGCTTTCGACCTATCCTACAAAGGATGGATATACGCTTTTAACAAGTCGCTTAAAAGATCCTACTTATAAGAAATACCATACCTCTATTTTAAAAGGTTTATCGAGTTATAGACAAGCTGGCCATAAAGAAATTTTACAGCAATATTTTATTGACAATCCCGACTTAGGCGGAGATGGTTTAGCTACTTTGATGAAGGCAGTAAAAAAATTACCAACCAAGCAAAGAGATCAACTACTAGGAGATATTCTGACGAGTGATAATAGAGTGGCTGCCTTGCAAGCCTATCACCAATTGGTCGCTTTGGGGATGGATGATAAAGTCTTAGCTAAGCAATTGTACCCCGCCTTTAAAGAGCGTCGCTCTTTGGAAAACATGCGGGCCATTTTAAAACTGTACGATCGCATCAAACAAGAAAAATATCTACCTACTGGAACGGAGTTATTAGAAGTACTGCAATGGGCCAATAAGGATAGCGAAGCCATAGCTATTAATTTAATACTTTCTAAGCAGTTAGCGAAGCGACTAAATTTAGAGGAGTTTGATCAATTATTGCATCTCCTTAAAAAAGAGACTGGTACGATCCAAGAAGCAGCATTAAAACAAGTATTAGAAATAGCACATGCGGAACATCTGAATAAAATAGCTCCCATTATTCCCACTGTTCCAGCGGCCGTTCAAGCCAAATTAACCTTTCTAATTCGACGAATTCTAAAGGAGTATTCCCCTAGTAAACCAATCGCTCCACTGCTACAATACTTACAAGAAAACAAACAGCTAAAACTAGAAACGATTACAGCAATCAATCGGTCTTTAAGAAATCGAGCCAATGAAAAAGCAATAGCCCCTCTGATTCAAGAACTCGAACACGAAGACCCTAGTATCCGCATCAAAGCAATAACTACTCTAAGAATTTTTAAGGATAAAAAAGTCATCAAGGCTATTGAAAAATTAGCCAAAGAAGAATCCCATACCGCTGTTCAACAAACAGCTACGGCTGCACTAGCATGGATTGCTAGTCCGCTTCCAGAATCCATCAAGAGACGAAAGGAACGTCAAGAAAAAATCGACCATCATTTAGAAGAATTGATTGCTTCTAATGAACAGGATAATGGGCAACCTTTGAACTTTATGGTACGCTTTACGATGAAGACTGTAGGGAAGATGTACTATAGTTATTTTCCTAAGAAAGAGTGGAAGGAGTGAGGGTTTGGAGGTTTGGAGTTAGATGTTGACGGGTGAACACGGAGACACTGGGGCACGGAGTTTAATGAGCTCAAAGCTAGATGTTGACGGGTGAACACGGAGACACTGGGGCACAGAGTTTAATGCTAGATCGTGAAGATGAACACAGAGCGCACGGAGTTAAATCTATACAACTCTGTGTGCTCTGTGACTCTGTGTTCTAATATATACCTAAATAGCCATAACAAAAACATCACAAACAAATATATAAATGACGCAATTCCCAGTAGGAGCCGAAGCATTATTGATTGCCATGCAAACCCCTTCCCCCAAAGGAACCATGGGCATCCCCGTATTGTTATGGGGAAAACCAGGTGTAGGAAAATCTAGTTTTTTAGAAGGCTTAGCAGTCGACGAATTTCCAGTGATTACGCTAATCGCCTCTATTCATGATCCGACCGACTTCTCTGGTTTGCCTATACAACATGAAGGAAAGGTGCGCTATGCTATTCCAGAATGGGTAGAGAACTTTGGTGCAGAAGGAAATGGTTTATTATTCTTAGATGAGTTGACTACTGCCCCACCAGCCGTTCAAGCGGCACTATTACGAGTGGTATTAGAACGAAAAGTCGGCTTCCATGAATTACCTAAAAATGTACGAATTGTAGCTGCTGCTAATCCACCAGATTTAATGTCAGGCGGGTGGGAATTAACGCCGCCTTTGCGAAATCGTTTTGTCCATCTACAATGGGACTTGCCTGCTAATGTGTATATATCTGCCTTGGAAAAAGGATTTAAGAAAGTAGATTTACCAAGTATTGATCCAGTGGCACATGCGGAATTACTCCCTCATTGGAAATTGCTAGTCGCCGCTTTTTTAAAACGTTCCCCCAACTTATTATATACGAGTCCAGAAAATGATCCCTATGCATTTGCCAGCCCTAGAACTTGGGATTTCACGGCTTCCTTATTGACTTCTTGTGATTTATTAGGGATCGCTCCAAAGAAAGGACAAAAGGCTTCTGTCGCTTGTATGGAATTGATTAAAGGAGCCGTTGGAGAAGGCGTAGCCATTCCTTTATTACAGTTTTTAAATAGTTTAAAATTACCTGATCCCGAAGAGGTACTAGATCAAAAGGAAAAGCCCAATATGCACCGCTTGAATGATAGCGAAATCTACGTTTTATTTAGTTCGCTGAATAGAGTCTTGAAAGAACGAATGCAGGAACCCGATTTATATAAGTCTGCTATTACCTACTTTGATTTGGTAGAACAAACCATTCATATCAACAGACGAGATTTAATTTTCGTATCTTTAAAAGAAATGGTGGCCGCTAAAGACCCAAGTACTAATTTATTAATCAATGCCCAA
>CALJIY010000400.1 GCA_937973945.1 uncultured Saprospiraceae bacterium
GCCATACCTTCCAAGCCATCAATTTTTCTATAGCTAAGCCATTCTCTAGTTTTGGCAGCCGCCTCTAGCATGAAGGAAGAAGTCTTTTGATCGAAACCAGCAGGGCCCCATTCTTTTAATCTTTTTTGAATATGGCCGGGCGCAAAAAAGAATTTACTTCGCTCCGTAATCATTCCTTTAGGAGGTTTTGCTTTGGCATCACTCCAATGCGTCAAGCCTACATTAATTGTAAACTTCATCTGGTCTCCAAGATGTTGGTGTAAAGCTAATAGCACTTTACTGTTTCCTGACATATCTACAATAACAGTTGGAATAGTTTTATCAATTTTCAAAATGGCATCATAAGTCAAAGTGCTATCATATAAGGAACGTTCCTTGACTGTTGCTAAATTTCTTGGAGAGGTAACCCCAATCACATGCGGAGCGTTTTCATCCGCCTTTAAAGCATAGGCTAGGCCAATACTAGTCTTACTGGAAGCACTTAAAACCAATACTTGTTTGGCGCCATACCAATCGTTATCCTGTAAGGCATCCCATAAACAAAAGGAGGTCAAATATAAGGGAAACAATAAAGCGCGTTCTTTATCTAATGCTGTGGTATAGCCTGGTTCTGCCTTGACTCGTCTATAGAGATTATAGCCTTGTGGCAATTCGGAGCGATGCGCCGCACCGTCAATAAATCGTTTATCTGACACCTTAATGGGCGTCATTTTCAAATGACTAGCAGGTGGAAAATAACCAAACAAGCGATCCCCGACAGGAATACCAGACACCGTGGATTCCACCACATCTGCAAAGCCCCATACGGGTATCACTCCCCATCCTTCAGGATTGTCTCCTACAGGTGGGAAGAATTGCCAATAGCCGACCATATCTGCCGCTACCGCATAGGTGATATTATTCGAAGAAAAAGCGAATTTATCTATTTTGACTAAGACCTCTCCATCTTTTATAGATAGGTCTTCTTTGGGTGTTTCTACCAAACGACTATTAAAGAACATTTCCTTATTTACCTGAAACTGAGGATGCCTTAGTACCTGCTGATCTGTCGTGTTAATCTCTTGCATAAACTGCTGCAATTTCATCATCGCCGGCATGGCATTACTTCGCATTCTTTTAATAATTGCTTGCTTCTCTGCATCCTCTTTCGATACGCCTTTCATCATCGCACTAAAGCCATCTAAGCGATTATTCAATAACCATTTTCCGATCGCTTTATCCTTTGACCAATTGAATTGATTCATCATCATCCCCATTAACATTCTTAGCCAGTCGGTATCGTGATTCGGAAGTGGCACTACGCTACAAATGTTATTCTTTTCTTTTTCTCCTTCATATGCCGCTTCTATATGTGCGATAAATGCGGCACTAAAAACAGGTTGATAAGGGCGGACCGTTTGAGGGGTAATCAAATTTCCATTAAAGACTGGAATCATTTTAATATCCTTCCGGATAGCCGTAGCAGAGCAATCTACATGGATGTGATCCACACTAGTTGGAATCGTATCATCTGGAAAAACGATTTGATCTTTTTCGATGCTTTGTACTCGACCTTTTCGGACAACATGCTTAATTCTTTGTAACTGCTTTACTTCCGCTTGACTAATCGTCGCTCCATGAAACATGGTTGGGCGAACCGTTTTATCCAGCCTTAGTAAAACGCCAGCAGCTTCCAATCTATCAAACAAATCTGTGATAGAGGTTGCTTGTGCTACTGACTCAAATTGAGCAGCCTGTGCGCCCATGGTATGTTCAAAAAATTCTTCCGTTGGTTGCGTATTTTTTCTGTCTAATAACCAAGCATCTCTTGATACTATCCAAGTGATTTTATCGGGGTCTACTCTATTTTCTAATAACCACAAGCAAGCATCAATCCCTGTTTTTCCGCCACCAATAACAACAAATCCAGCTGGAGGGGTCTTGATGGTAGGTAAATCATTTAAGGGCATGAATTGCACCTCGGGTGCAATCGTAAAGTTAGGCGTGTGGGTGGAAGGGACCACTGTATTTAAATAAGTGCAGTCTACTATCTTTTTATGAACTTTTACTTCAAATTCCTCCCCCGTCATCATAGCAGTAAATTGTTTGTTTCCTTTGTATTCACACATCGGAAAATATTGTACCCTACCCGATGGCAAAAATTGATGCTGCATGACTTCATCATAATAAGCCATTATCTCTGGACCAGATGCCATATCATGAAGCCCTTTATTTAAACCAACTTCCCCTTTTTTGCCATTGCTTAATTCTTTAGAACTGACGCCGTAAAAAGCAGAAGGTTGGTGTAAGGTTACGAATGGATAGGCTTTATTCCAGTGTCCCCCAGGTTTCGCATATTTATCGACTATAATAATATTGGCATCGGTCTCTGTTATTAACGTATCTGCGAAAGCCATCCCAATAGCACCGCTTCCTACAATAAGGTAATCTGTTTCTAGGTTCATTTTGATTTGTTTTAAAGTACTTTGATTACAAGCTATCACAAAGAAACAACCATTCTAACTTATATCACTTGATCTATGTTAAGTTTTAAGAGATCAGGTGTCAGACTTATGATGTTGAACACTACACCTCTGATAGCGTAGCGCTACAAGTGATATCTTCAATCTATCTAATACTCTGTAAAGTAAGTTTTCTAAAATAAAAATCCGTTGTTAAACATAATCCGTTGTTAAGCATTTTTTTAACAACGGATTATATTTAACAACGGATTTTTACCACCTTTATAGCTGACACTCGGATGTGACCGCCGTTGCATGTAATTAATTCGTGCCGTAGGTACGGCAACAAATCGATCTGCTAAGAAGCAAGCTGCTTTCTAATTCGACTTAATGATTCTGGCTGAATGCCAAGGTAAGAGGCAATATATTTGAGTGGAATTTGTTGAAATAATTTCGGACTTCTTTTTAATAGCTCTTTATATCTTTCAGTGGCAGACATCGTTAGTAAGGAGATTTCTCGTTCTTCCTTTCTTCTATAAATTCTTTCGGCATTCAAGCGACCTATTCTTTCGGCATTTTTTGATTCATTACAAAGACGATCCAAATCCTTTTCACTCATAGAATAAACCGTCACAGGAGTCAACGCTTGAATAGCCATTAAGGAAGGTCTTTGGCTTAGAAAAGAATAATAGGCACTTACATAGTCTTTTTCAAACATAAATGCTACAGATATTTCTTCCCCATCTTTATTGTAAAAGCCCCGACAAGTACCAGATTGAATAATAGACAGGTATTGTTCTACTTGTCCAATTTTACAGAGGTATTCTCCTTTTTTAAATGTTCTTTTTATGACGCATTCACTAATGGATTTCCATTCCTCCTCTGAAAGGGGAACTAGTTTATTAAATGTTTTTTGTAAAATATCTGAGTCGTTCGTAGGCATGTAAGTGATTTTCAAAAAAGATTTGCATCCGCTGTAAGGGGCATGATACCTAAAGGTAGACAGAATTCATTACAAAAAAAAAGCTTCCTACTTATTGACGAATAAGTAGGAAGCTTTTTTATGGATAATTGATTTGTCAAATTGGTCTGATCACTTTGGTGTGATCGAATCAATCTTAACTTAGCGCCCACTGCGATCCGTAATCGTCGCACTAGCCTGCTGCGTGCCCATAATAAATATATCTTGAATATTTACATGCGCTGGACGAGTCGCTAAGAAATAGATGGAATCTGCAATATCTCTAGAATTTACAGGAACAAAATCTTCATAGATTTTTGCGCGTTCCTCATCTCCATGAAAACGTACTTTCGCAAACTCCGTTTCTTCTACATGTCCTGGCGCTATTTGGCTAACTCGAATATTATATTTATGCAAGTCTATCCGCATCGCTTTTGTCAGTGCTTCTACTGCATGCTTCGTGGCGCAGTAGACCCCTCCATTCGGATATACCTCTTTCCCAGCAATGGAGGATACATTGATAATATGTCCTTTCTTATTTTTTACCATATAAGGCGAAATGGCTCTTGTCATATATAAGAGGCCTTTCACATTGGTGTCTATCATAGTATCCCAATCTTCTAGATTGCCCTCATGAATCGGCTCAAATCCTAAAGCCAGTCCCGCATTATTAATTAAAATATCAATATTTTTCCATGCATCATCTAGCTCATTTACAGCGGCTGCTACGGCGGCGGAACTTGTAACATCAAAAGGCAACAATTGGATTTTGCCACTATGCTGAGCTTCTAATTCTTCTTTTAATTTAAATAATCTAGAGAATCTACGTCCAGTAAGCACCAAATCATAGCCATGCGCTGCAAACAATTCTGCGGTCGCTTTTCCGATGCCCGAAGTGGCTCCAGTAATCATAACAACTTTGCCAGTTGGAGGATCAACAGGTTTTTCTAAAACGGTTGTCGTAGCAAGATCTTGATCAGCTTCTTCTGGTAAGTCTACTACTTTTATATCTCCCACCAAATCGTGTTGCACACCATCTACTTTGGCACCAGCTGCAATGCCTAATCCAGCTGCACCTAAAGCCCCTATTTCCGCATCAAATTCTGCTTCTAATGCTTCTTCGTTTAAATGCTCAGCAAGTGCTTCTTCTGCAATTTCTTCTTGTACTAAGGTGGATAATTGAACGACCTGTTCAGGTTCTGGTTCTGGTTCCGCTTGTATTGGCGTCGTTGTTTCTTCTAAATCTAAGGTATAATTAGGATCCATTTCTTCTACAACTGGCTCCTTAGATAATAATTCTTCTATCGCTGATTCTTCTTCGCTTAAAGTTTCTTCATTTGCAATAATTCCAGCTGTAATAGCCGTTGCAGCTGTTCCAGCCGCAATAGCAGATGCTTCAATAACTGGTTCTTCCTCAGCCCCATTCTCTTCTTCGATTAAATCATCTAAAGAAATAGTCGCTTCTTCTTCAATGGGTGTAACTTCCTCGGAGGATGCTTCCTCTGTTGAAGCAAGGGGCTCTGTGGAAGGTATTGCTTCCGTTGTCGGATCTTTCAAGGCAAAAGCCAAATCATTATCTGGCGTTTTCAACTCAGGATTAATGTCGCAGGCAATGTTATATTGCGCTAATGCTTTTTTTCGCTCTCCTGATCGATAATAAACTAAGGCTAAATCATAATTGACGAAAGGATGATTTGGCTGTAAAGCAATGACTTTTTCAAAATTTAGGATCGCCTCATTCGGTAAGGCCAAATTTTCGCTTTGTATGATTCCTAATTGATAAAGTGCATCTATATCTCCAGGATTATTATCAAAGGCTTTCTGCAAATAAGCCGCAGCGGTCTCTGATTTATTCTTATATCTTCGACTCAATAACATGCCTAATTTATGGTGTAAATTTGGAAAGTTAGGGTTAATCGATTCTACTTTTTCATAATAGTTTTTAGCAGATAGGAACTTTCCTTGGGCTTCTGCTAATTCGCCTAAAAAGAAATTCGCTGGTAAATTTTTTGGATGGTTGACCAGTATAAGCTCCAACTGATTGGAAGCTTCTTTGAAGTCGTTATTGTATTGCGCTAAGAAAACAGCATATTGGTATTTTGCTGCAATCCACTCCGGCTTAGCTTGTAAGTTTGATTTTAATAACTGCAATCCTTCCTCTATCTGTCCATTTTGAATCATCTCATGAGATGTCCTTAGCAGATCAGATTCTTTCATTTCCGCAGCCTTGCTTTCTTGTACTATGGTATCTTCAGATAGCTTTGTTCCAATACCAACTGCCGCAGCGGTTGTAGCCCCAACGCCCAACATCTCTAGTCCACTTTGCATAATCTCTTCATGCTCCGCGGTTCTTTGAGTACTTAGGTCTTCCAAAGCAGTATCTATTGCTATCCCTTCTGTCTTAGGAACAGGAATACCCGTATCAGGTAGGTTCTGTGCCAATTCTTGCGCCAATAATTCGGTATCCATGTTATCGTCTAATTTAGTATCTATGGATACTGGCTCTATAGCCCCCTCTTCTTCTAAAATTTCATCTACCAGACTATCTACTTGATCTTCTTGTAATATAGTTTCTGAGGTCAGCTCTGAAGTCGGCTCTGTTATGCTTACCTCTTGAGGAATATTAGAACTTGGAATATTATCACTTACGGAATTTGCTTCTGGTGCGGAAGAAATACCATTTAAGGAAGTGGTAGGGTTTGTATCAGTTGGTACTTCTGTTAGGTCGGCAGTGGTAGCCGCAAAGTTTTTGTAATGATCTTCTGTGCTAAATTTCTGAAAGAACAATAAATGTTTTGAAGCTTTAAATGTATCATAATCACAATAATAGCTTTCCCGCATAAACCGCAATACCTCTCCGATCTCTGAAGAAATGGAGCGAACTGTTTTCAACTTTTCTCCATAGGCATCTTCCTGATCCGCAGGGATAGATTTTTTTTGCTTTCTTAATTCTAAGTATTCATCTTGCCAGAAATTCATATACTTAATCACACTGCTCACGCGCTCGAATTTGGTTGGCACAGCCATGGTCCCATTTCCTGTAGCATTTGGGTATTGTCCATCTATGACTACAGGTAAGGTCCGACCACTGTTGATGATCTTTTGAAGGAACGTAAGTCCTCCTTCCATGCATTTCATGGATTTTAAAAAATTATCGCTTACTAACAGAATTACTTTATCATCCGTGATCCCTATTTTTTCTTTTAGATTTTCCGCCCCACTCTTCTCCCCACATGCAATTAAATCAAAAGAAAATCCTGATCCACCTAAATTATGTGCTATTTCTTTAGCAACTTTTTCATTTGCATCACAATAGGCAATGATTACTTTTTCTCCACTCATATTTACTGGCTATGTTTCTTTTTAGAAGTCAGATGTTTGAATTAGAACAGAGAACAGAGAGGAGAGAATAGAGACAGATTTCGTTTACAAATAACGAACTTTGGTTATGTTATTAAATGTCATCTGTCTCTGTTCTCTGTTCTCACTTCTCTGTTCTTTACAAATGTCTAGTAGTATGACTAAATCCTAACTACTTGATATTAGACGTTTTATGCTTAATGTAAGTCATTTGAAACAAACAACTTCAATGAAGTTGTTTAAGAATGTATTCTGCAATTAGTTGTAAGTGCTTGATTCTTAGGACGAAGCTCTTTTTTATTTTCGTAGCCTTAGCTACGGGAATCAAAAAAGCTGAAGTAGCTAAGGATCAATGACTTGCAAATAATGC
>CALJIY010000401.1 GCA_937973945.1 uncultured Saprospiraceae bacterium
TTATTAATAAACTGCATGCCTCTAACGCCATCGGCTACCGTAGGAAAATCTTGATAAATCGCCTTCGGTTTTTTACCTGCCAATTCCGCGCGAATGCAATACGCTACGTTTTTATAAATATTCGCAAATGCTTCTAAATAACCTTCTGGATGTCCCGCTGGAATTCTGCCTGCTGCTTCTGCTGCAGGATATAGATTACCGCCGCCCGTTCGTAAAACTTCTTTTGGTTTATCTAGCCATTTGATGATCAAAGAATTGGGCTGCATCTGATGCCACTGCAAACCCGCTTTCTCTCCATAGACTCGAATATTCAAATCATTTTCTTCCCCTGCGGAAATCTGACTTGCGTGTAAAATTCCTTTTGCCCCATTATCAAAACGTAATAAAACGTTTCCATCGTCATCCAATAAACGTCCATCTACAAAAGTGCTTAAATCTGCACACAATTCCGTGATTTGTAGGCCTGTCATATACTCTGCTAGGTTTTCTGCATGAGTTCCAATGTCCCCCATGGCACCAGCCACGCCTGATCGTTTAGGATCGGTACGCCATGCCGCTTGCTTTTGATCTGTTGCTTCTAGGTGAGTTGATAACCAGCCTTGTGGATATTCTACCACTATTTTTCTGATCTTTCCAATTTTCCCTTTTTTAATCATCTCTCTAGCTTGCTTCACCATTGGGTAGCCCGTATAGTTATGCGTCAAGGCAAAGATGAGTCCTGTTTTTTCTACCAATTTTTGAAGGGTCTTAGCCTCTTTCATATCGAAACATAGTGGTTTATCACAGACTACATGAAACCCGTTTTCCAATGCCATTTTTGCAGGGCCATAATGCACATGATTCGGCGTGACGATAGACACAAAATCCATCCGCTCTCCTAAGGGTAATTCCTTCTCCTTCTTAATCATTTCTTCATAATTCCGATACACTCTATCCTTAGGCAAATACAATTCTTTCCCAGAAGCTTTGGAGCGTCTAGCATTACTACTAAATGCACCGCAAACTAATTCAATTTCTCCATCTAATGCAGCGGCCATTCTATGTACCGCTCCGATGAAGGCGCCTTGTCCTCCACCAATCATGCCCATTCTTATTTTTCTACTCATTTTGTTTTGTTATTTTTTCTAAAGTAAAATAGTATTGAAGAATCTTTTCCTATAATCGTTTAATTCGAATATTTCTAAAACTAATCATATCGCCATGGTCTTGCAAACCGATATGCCCTTCTTTTGCCTTGCCATATTCTTTCCAATCTGCAAATTTACTAGCCTGTACCATCTGCTCCCATTCAGGCGACCATAGATCATATTCTACTACTTTTGCCCCATTCAAATAGTGTTCTACATGTCCATTATTAACAACAATTCTAGCAGCATTCCATTGACCCGCTGGATTTAATTTTTTATTGGTTGCCGATTGCAAATCATAATTATCTGCTGTCAAATGATTTTTAGTGACCGTTGGATCGCCCTCTGAAATTTTAATATAATTTTCATCATCAATGATTTGATATTCTGGAGCACTCAAATAAATCGCTTGTCCTTCCACTTCCTGTGCTAGATAAAAAATCCCACTATTAGCTCCTTTTGCAGTCATAAACTCTAATTGTAAATCAAAGTTTTGATATTTCTCTTTGGTAATAATATCTCCACCTCCACTTTTAGGCATCAAAACTAACGCTCCTTGATTAACAGTCCAGCCAGAATCTGGAAAATGATTGGTTCCGTACTTGCGCCAATGTGCTCCAGAAATTCCATCGAAAAGCACGGTCCATTCACCTTTTTCTTTTTTCACTTCAGGAGCTGTTGTAGTAGGGGTAGAAGTCACTGTTTTGGTAGCTGTAGATTTATCTTGTTGGCAAGAGAACAATAGATACAGGCAGCAAATAGCTAGTATTTGGAAGATATATTTTTTCATAAAAAGTTTTTCGTTAAAAATTAAATCTAATCCCAAAGTTGTTTATTCCTCCCAAAGATATTAAAAACAATAGTTTGCGCAGATTTTAAAACAACAAAATTTAAAATCATTTTTTTACCTTTAGGTTTACCTGCTATTCACAAGATTTAATTGTGAACTTCAATTTTAAAATAAGACGAATGAAAAACCTTTTCCTATTATTAGTACTCACCTTTATTGTAATCAACTGTCAACCCACAGAAACTATAGAAAAAGAAAAAACAAGTATTAATCCCAAGTTACCATTCCGACCGAATGTTGTCTGGTTAGTTGCGGAAGATCTTAGTCCAGTAATTCCTTCTTTTGGAGACAGCACGATACAAACCCCCAACATCAGTCGCTTAGCAGCAGAGGGCGTTTGTTATGATAATGTCTATTCTCCTTCCCCAGTTTGTGCCCCTAGCCGAGCTGCTTTGTCCACAGGCATGTATCCCAATCATATTGCAGCTAGCCATATGCGAACAGGCCCTTGGTTTGCGACAGATATGCCAGAAAAATTTATTAAACAATTCGATAAATACCTGCCTGAAGGAATGAGCAACTATGAAGCACTGCCTCCCGCAGGTACTCGAATGTTCAGCGAATATTTACGAGAAGAAGGATATTATTGTACAAATAATGCCAAGCAAGATTATCAGTATAGATGCTCACTTACGGCATGGGATGAAACGAGTGACAAAGCACATTGGAAAAACAGAAAAACAGGACAACCTTTCTTCGCTATTTTCAATTTCAATGAATGTCATGAATCTCAAATATGGGCGCGGGCAAAAGATTCCCTATGGGTAGATGAAAATTTGAATGTACCTATCCCGCCTTATTTACCTGATACGGATATTGCCAAACAAGATGTGAGAAGGATGTATTCCAATGTAAAATTAATGGATTATAAAGTCGGTGAAATTCTAGCAGACTTAGAAGAACAAAATTTATTAGACAGCACGATTATATTTTGGTATACAGATCACGGAGGTCCATTGCCTAGACAGAAAAGATTATTGTATGATTCTGGTTTAAAAGTACCGATGGTGATTCGTTTCCCGAACCAACAATTTGCCGGCCAGCGAGACGATCAAATGATTAGTTTTATAGATTTTGGTGTGACTGTTTTATCTTTGCTAGGAATACAACCCCCTGAAGTAGACGGTAAAGCATTTTTAGGAAAATACAAAGAACCAGAACGCCCACATATATATGCAGCAGCAGACCGATTCGATGAATCTTATGATTCGAATAGAGCTGTCAGAGACAAGCGATACAAATATATAAAGTACTTTCAGCCCGAAAAACCGATGCACTTACCGATCAACTATAGAAACCAAATGCCAATCATGCAAGAATTAAATAGATTGGTAGCAGAAAATAATTTGACGCCAGCACAGGCATTATGGTTTAGAAAAACTAAACCTGCAGAAGAATTGTTTGATACGGAAAAAGATCCGCATGAAATTAATAATTTAGCGGATGATCCTAATTATGCCGACAAACTAAAAGAGTTACGAACAGCATGTGAAACCTGGGTCAATTCATTTGAAGATACAGGTTTAATTCCAGAAAAAGAATTAGTAGAAAAATTGCGTCCAGGTGGAAAAGAATGGAAAGTGAACCAACCAACTATCCAAGAAATGGATGGTGTAATCTCTTTAACATGTGAAACGGAAGCCGCAACCATTGGCTATCAGATTGCATCTAAAGGACAAACAGCAAATAGTTGGACCATTTATACAAAACCATTTTCATTAAATAAAGGGGATACGCTAAGAGTGGTAGGAGATAGAATAGGTTATCGCTATAGTAATATAGCATCTTATCATGCTAGGTAAAAAAAGAACGCCCGACTTGCGGGCGCCTAAAAGTCTTTTAACCAAAACTCAATACATATTTATATTCAATATGTGTGCCAAGTTTTAGTTTTTACTTTTAGATAACTTCATAATCAATTGATAGTCAAATAAAAATAAAGTATATTTTTTATTATTTATTAAAAACAAGAAATGGCAAGAGTAAAATTAGGAGATGATTTCAAAAAAGCCATTACTGGATTATCCCATAAGCAGAAAGATCGCTTATTATTTCGTTTAATTGCTAAAGACCAAGCATTAGTCGCTAAACTCCATTTCGAATTAATAGAAGTAGAACAAGGCGTGACTAAAGAAGATCGCCGAGCAAACATAGAAGAAGAGTTAATAAACGCCTTGGACAGTTATAAGAATCAGTATTACTCTCCAGGTTATTTATTACTAAATATTCGGCATCTAAGTGGTGAAATTAATCGCCATGTAAAAGCTACTAGCGACAAGTATGGAGACGTGTACCTTAATTTTTTAATGCTCAATCATACGTATAGATTGTTTGCCAATCAATTAAGAAAAGCTTCTCCTAGCCGATCTAATACCTTTGATAAATACGTCGTCAAAAGAGCGATGCGTTTACTGAATCAGTTAGTAAAAATGCATGAAGACCATTTTCTAGATTTTGAAGAACCCATGAAAGAGCTAGGTAATCATATTGGGGATCAACCCAATACAATGCATGTAGCGATAAATTTAGGCTTAGATGTTAATTATCTATTGAATCCAGAAAAATTAAGATAAGTAAAGGTAGCTTAGAGCTCTGATCTGAGTAGAACACTATATGCAAATGCTACGTGTTCTACTCAAATCAGAGCTCTAAAGCTAAGTAACTACGGAGTAGTTAAACATGAATAACCTCGGGTGAAACCCAAGGAGAAAAAACAAGCCATGAAAGAAGAAAAAATAGCCTGTCCCAAATGCGATTGGGAGCCAGATGGTGGAGAATACTGGGGATGCAGCACCTGTGGACATACATGGGATACTTTTAAAACAGCAGCACGCTGTCCATCTTGTGGCACGCAATACAGACATACCCAATGTATCCCACATGCAGGAGGTTGCAATCAATCCTCTCCCCATATAGACTGGTATCGGCACTTAGATGATTGGTTACGAGAAGAGATAGAAAGTATAGAGGTAGTCGTGGCAGAACCAGCCAAAATAGCCTAACATACTATTCTTACAAGATCAACTATAAATTGGAGCATTGTTTGTTACCCAATCTACTAGGAAGGAGATTACCTATAATGTTTTTTTCTCTATATCTCCACAACTTTTTCTAACTTTGTCCTAAGTAACGATTCAAGGTATTAAAGTTTATTCAAAATAAAACTAACATACCCACTCATAACAAGATTAATGGAGGATTTGAAATCACAAATAGATATAGATAAGTTACCCAAGCACATTGCGGTGATAATGGACGGGAATGGAAGATGGGCAAAAGCACAAGGAAAACCAAGAGTTTTTGGACATCGGCATGGCGTAAAAGCAGTTCGAGAAGTGACAGAAGCAGCAGCGGAGGTAGGCATCAGGTATTTGACCCTGTACGCTTTCTCCACAGAGAACTGGAACCGACCGACGCTAGAAGTGACTACATTAATGAGGTTATTAGTGGATACCATTGGTAAAGAAGTAAAAACTTTAAATAAAAATAATATTCGCCTAAGAACCATCGGAGACTTATCGAGATTGCCTACCGCTACTAGAAAGGCGCTGTTAAAGGGAATAGAAGATACAAAGGACAATACTAGAATGGATTTGATTCTAGCGCTCAATTATAGTGGCCGTTGGGATATTGTGAATGCGGTGAAACAGGTGGCTGGTGCAGTAAAAGAAGGGGACATGTCTATTGAAAACATTGATGAGACTAGCTTTAAAGCCGCTTTAAGCACTAGAGAATTTCCTGATCCAGAACTAATGATTCGGACTAGTGGGGAAACTCGACTGAGTAATTTTCTGCTTTGGGAACTATCCTATGCAGAATTTCAGTTCTTACCTATATTTTGGCCTGATTTTAAAAAAGAACATTTATACAATTCAATTCTTAATTTTCAGAATAAAGAGCGTCGTTTTGGTATGATTAGCGAGCAATTGCTATAGAAGTTGTTAAATATCCAAGCCAAGTCTATCTAGCGTTCCGTGGGCACCTTCAAATAGTACGTTCTCAACAGACTACTCAACTTATACTCTGAGCTATAAGCATACTCCCCAATATCCCATCTAATTATTTCATTTTTTTAGCCCCATCAAGACTGGTTGATGTTAAATAGTGTTAAGAAAAACGTTAATTAGCCTCGAATAATTCTTTCTATTCGTTCAATGATTAATTTTTACGACCTTTGCGCTTTTTGGCGCAAAGGAGTGGAAGGATATATTCGTGTTTTATTAATCCTAACTTCTCATTGCCTTGAATAATATATTTCGGCGAAAAGACACATACCTTGATGAAAAAACATACAATACTATTGTTTTTATGCTTGCTAGCTTGGAGTGGTGGGCAGTTATTGGCACAAGAAGGAGGATTAGTTCCTGAATTGGACTATGCCGACGCTAAAGATTACGAGATTGGTGGTATAGAAGTGGTAGGTAACAGCTTTAGTGATGCCAATGCCTTAAAATCTATTGCTAAACTAAAAATTGGTAATAAAATACGAGTACCTGGCACTTCCATCAGTAACGGTATTCGTTCTCTATGGAAATTACGTTTATTTACAGATGTTCAAATATATGCGACTAAAATAGTTGGCGATGTTGTGTTTTTAGAACTAAAAGTACAAGAGCGTCCAAGATTAAGTACTTATTCCTACACTGGAGCAAAGAAATCTCGCCATGAAGACTTAAATGATATCGTCATTGGTCACCTTACAAAAGGAGGGATCGTGACAGATTCTGAAAAAAACAATGCCGTTAACGGTATCAAAAAGTACTATAAAGATAAAGGTTACTTTGACGCAGTAATCAAGGTAGAGGAAATAGCAGATACCAATAGAACGAATGCGGTACGACTAGTATTCGATATAGATAGAAAAGACAAAGTCAAAATCCAGGATATTACATTCTCTGGTAATACCGTAAAAAATAAAAAGCTTTTAAAGCAGCTAGAAGAAACTAAGCCAAAACGTAAAATATTCTCTTCTTCAAAATTAATTACAAAAGACTATGAAGCGGATAAAAAAGGCATAATCGCCTATTACAATACATTGGGTTTTAGAGATGCTAGAATAACGAGTGATAGTATTTGGCGGGAGGAAGATGGCGATTTACGAATACATATGAATATAGAGGAAGGGAATCAATATTACTTCCGTAATATCACATGGAAAGGAAATTCTATCTACAAGGATGAAGATTTATATAAAGTATTGGGTATCGAAAGCGGAGATATTTTCAACAAAGAATTGTTAGATACTCGATTGAATTTTGCGCAAGATGGAAGAGATGTCAGTACGCTTTACATGGATAATGGTTATTTATTTTTTAGCGTTGATCCAGTAGAGGTAGCGATTGTTGGTGATTCTATCGATTTAGAAATGCGTATCTATGAAGGACCACAAGCGACGATTGATAAGGTAACCATTACGGGTAATGATAGAACCCATGAGCATGTAGTCCGTCGAGAATTAAGAACCTTACCTGGTCAAAAATTTAGTCGATCTAATATTATCCGTTCGCAAAGAGAAATTATCAACTTAGGATATTTCAATCCAGAATCTTTAGGTATCAACACGCCTGTAAATCCACAAAGAGGAACAGTAGATGTAGAATATACCGTAGAAGAAAAACCTTCTGATCAATTAGAATTATCTGCTGGTTGGGGTGGTTTTCAGGCTAGAGTTATTGGTACTTTAGGGGTCACGTTTAATAATTTCTCACTTAGAAATTTATTCAATAAAGAAGCTTGGCACCCACTGCCACAAGGAGATGGACAGCGATTATCTTTAAGAGCGCAGACGAATGGTAACTTTTACCAGTCCTATAACTTCTCTTTCACCGAACCTTGGTTGGGTGGTAAGAAGCCAAATGCATTAACAGTAGCTGGATCTTATACTTTATTAACAAATGGTCTGAATAAAGAGAGTGCCGGTTTCAATAAATTATCAATCTTAAGAGGCGCAGTTAGTTTAGGTACTAGATTAAAATGGCCAGATGATAACTTTATATCTAGTACTTCTTTAAGTGTATCAGAGATTAGTTTAGTAAATAGACCCACTATTCGACTAGAAGATGGTACGTTCTTGAGTAATGGAGATTTTATGAATATTTCCATTAACCAGACCATTGCTAGAACTTCTATCAGTGATCCTTTATTTCCAACGAGTGGTTCCAAGATTCAATTATCGGTACAGTTAACGCCTCCTTATTCTTTATTTAATAATAAGGATTATGACGATATTAGTCCAGAGGAAAGATTCCGATTTTTAGAGTACCAAAAATGGAAATTTGATGCGGAATGGTATACTTCTCTTGTAGGGAAGCTAGTGTTAAAAGCATCTGCTAAGATCGGTATATTAGGTAGCTATAATTCTAGAACGGGTACTTCTCCATTTGAAAGATTTGAATTGGGAGGAGATGGATTGTCTAATCAGAGTTTTGCTTTTACAGGAAACGAAATTATCTCCTTAAGGGGATATGAAGTAGAGGATATTGCAGCGACTCAAGATGGTGGCGCACCTATCTACGATAAATTTACGCTAGAACTTAGATATCCTTTATCCACCAATCCTAACTCTACCATCTATGCCTTATTATTCGCGCAAGGGGGTAACGCATGGAAAACAATTGGGGAATTCAATCCATTTGATTGGAAGCGATCATTTGGGGGTGGCTTAAGAGTCTTCCTACCAATGTTCGGTACGCTTGGTTTTGATTATGGATTTGGTTTTGATAATGAAGGTATTCGATTAGCTAATCCTAATGCGAAACTTTGGGATTATGGTAACTTCAATATTATTCTTGGTTTTGAGCCAGAGTAATTATGGTTTTATAGTTTAACAAAAAGGCCCTAAGATATAATCTTAGGGCCTTTTTTGTTGTGAGAAGTAACCCAAATTTATTCTGGACAACTGCTTGCTAGCGCAAAGGCTCAGCCAATACCAGTTAATAATAGAGCGAAGGTAGATGGCAGAAATTTTCAAAATGGCTGTCATCTTTACCAGAAACCCAGATGACAACCACTTTCTAAGTTTCTGCCATCAAGAGTCCGTCTCTTAACGGGTATGGGCACAGCAGTCTTTACGCCAGCGTTATAGGAAAAATCTACTCCTTCCGAAGCAATTGTTGAATGGCTTTAACATATTTTCTAGAAACAGGGATCGTTTGGTCTAAATCTAATAGATCTAATTGCAGACCTCGACTATTCCCTTCGACTTGTTTAATCTGATTAATATTAACCATATAAGAGCGATGACAACGAAAGATGGAAGCTAATTCAATTTGATGTTCTAATTTCGTCAAGGTAGATCGAAGTAATTTTTTTTGAACTTTTTCTTTTTCCTTATAATAAATACAAACATAATTATCTGAGCTTTCCAATAAAATTAGGTCTTTAGGTCTTAATTTAATCCATTCACTTTTATTATCAGAAAATAAGCTTAAAAACTCTGGATTATTAGCGGTAATAGGAGTGGGATTAGTAGTTTGGGGCGGAATAGGCTTTTGTTCTTGTACCGATTGTTGCAACTCACTAGCTCTTCGAAGATTCCGTCTTAATAGCCAATTTTCCAACAAAATGGTACTAATCATCACAGGAATAGCAGCCAATGCAATCGTACTATAGGTAATTCGCCATAGATCTATCCACGTAAAAGCGTCAAAATTCGTCCAATAATTTTGGTAAATGAAGACACCAAGTATCACAGCCAAGACATCATACATCGTCCAAAGAATAGATTTACCGATTGTCCACTTTTTTAAGTCAATAGGTAGTACTTTTGAAATTAAAAAATGGTTAAACGCTAGTACAAGACTAACCACTATTCCTAATCCTGCGTTAATAAAAGGCGTATTGGTTAAGAATATATCCTGAAATGGTTTAAAGATGGGTAAAAATATGGCGACAAATAAGCCGTGAAATAAAATCACTACCCAACGCATCTCCCAATCTTCCATCACAGGGAAAGGGCGTCGGAATAAGTCAATTATTCCACTGAGTAAGCCAGCCTTTTCAAATGGTTGTTGTGGTTGCGAATTCATTTATTGATTAAGTATAATTTAAAACCTCATACAGGTTTTAGAATAGAGAAGCGAGAGCAGAGAATAGAGATGTATTTCGTTTAAAATAGAGAAAAATATCGTTGTTTTTTAAACGAGATACATCTCTGCTCTCTATTCTATTTTTGTATGATTTCAAATAAGTATAATAGACTTTATAGATGACAATCTCCTTTTTTAAGAAAAGCTCATGGGCATTACTAGGTATTTTATTGCTCGCCCAGTGTGAGGAGCCTATTTTAACCCCAAAACCAAGAGCATACCCAAAAGTAGAATATCCTGAGAGAAAGTATCAACAATTTTCAGAAGATTATTGTCAAATGACTTTCCAATACCCTACTTATGCGAAAATAGAACAAGATCAGTTCTTTTTTGGAGAGCGTGCCCCAGATGATTGTTGGTTTAATATCAATTTTCCTGATTTTGATGCCGCCTTACACTGTAGCTATGTTCCTATAGATGGTAAAAAGAATACCATAGAAACCCTTCAAAAAGACGCTTTTAAAATGACCGACTGGCATAATAAAAAAGCGTCTTACATAGAAGACAACTTTTTTGAAAATAAGCACCAAGTCATTGGGATGACTTTTGATGTAGAAGGGGCAGTCGCCTCTCCCGTACAATTTTATTTGACAGACAGCCTGCAACAAAAACATTTCTTGCGTGGCGCCTTTTATTTTAATAGTCGAGCAGAGCCGGATTCTTTGGCACCCATCCTCACTTTTGTTAAAGAAGATATTCGACAAATGTTGACTACTTTTGAATGGAAGAATTAGTAAGCTTCCAATGATGAATTAAAAATGATGAATGATGAATAACCAACAAAAAATACAATACTGGATTTTTAACGTTTAGTGGATTCATAATTTCTCATTCATAATTTACAAAAATTAGATATAAGTACGTGGACACAATTATCTTTAGTCTATAATGGTTTCTTTTTCCGCTATTTTTCCTTATAATTTTATTCAATAGCTAAGGCTATTAAAGAAAATTATAAGAAAAACTATCAAAAAAATAACCTCATTCTATTTCTAAATTTAATTATGTCCAAGTACTTAATTCCTTTAACCACAAGGTATATTAGAACAATAACATGAAGTATATTTTTTTAATTATCCTCTTTTGCACTTACTTTTTAAGTCCAACACCAGAAGCTACCAACTATGCTTTTGAACAATATTCTGTATCGGAAGTTTT
>CALJIY010000402.1 GCA_937973945.1 uncultured Saprospiraceae bacterium
TTTACAGAGTATTAAGATACTGAGATTTTATTTTTTCTACGAAAAAAATTATATCATGATACGCAAAAAAATAGCTGGAATTATTTGTTTACTTTTGATCACCTTTTCTTTCGCTTTTGCGCAAGGCAATAAGGATAAAAACGCGATCAGAGAGAAAATTAAAATCCGAAAGATTGGTTTTATTACAGAACGATTGTCTTTGACTGCTGAAGAAGCGCAAGATTTTTGGCCTTTGTACAATGACTACCATGAAGAGGTAGCGGCGATCAAAAAGGCAAATAGAAAGTCTAGTACTTCCATCGCAGAAATGTCGGATGCAGAAATAGAAGCATTGATTGATGCTAGATTAGAAACAGAAGAAAAGCTGCTTTCTATGAAGCGAGACTATGTTAATAAATTAAAAACGATTATTCCTATAAAAAAGGTAGCTAAATTGCATACCGTTGAACGTAAATTTAAGGAATGGATGCTACAGCACTCGAAAAGTCGTAAATAAATTATAATGGATTTTAGGACCCCCTTAGAGATAACTCCATCTGCTCTTGATATAACTTATCAAAGTCCTATACTGGGCTTGGGTTCCTGTTTTGCAGAAAATATTGGGCATCGTTTGCAGCGGTATAAGTTCCCTGCTTTGCTCAATCCGTTTGGTATTATTTATAACCCTGTTTCTATTCAACAAAGTATTCATCGAATGCTTACGGGGCAACCGTATACCGCAGAAGAACTGATTTCCAATCAAGGCATCTTTTATAGTTTTGACCATCATGGCCAATTTTCAGATACCAATCCAACTGCTGCATTATCCCTTATTAATCAATCCTTAGAAGCAGGTAGCTCTTTTCTTAAAAGGGCAAAATATTTAATTATTACATTAGGGACAGCGAATGTCTTTGTTCAGCGATCGACTGGAAAGGTAGTGGCTAATTGCCATAAATTTCCTGCACAGGAGTTTGAGAAGAAACGTCTATCTCCGCAACAGATTCAAACAGGATTAGCTAAAAGTTTAAATCAAATTTTGGCTCTTCACCCTGCTATAGAAGTTATCTTAACGGTCAGTCCTATTCGCCATATTAGAGATGGCTTAATCGAAAGCCAACGCAGCAAGGCTAGTTTATTATTGGCGGTGGAAGAATTAGTAAAAGCATTACCCTTTGTGTCCTATTTTCCAGCCTATGAGTTGATGATGGATGATTTGCGAGATTATCGCTTTTATGAGAAAGATCTGATTCATCCTAACCAAATGGCGATTGATTATATATGGGAAGGTTTTCAGCGCGCTTACTTTTCAGAAAATACCTTACAAATACTAGCACAGGTCAAAAAGGTGGTTCAAGCTAGCCAACATCGACCTTTTCATCCTGCCTTACCGGCTCATCAGACTTTTTTAAAGAAGCAATTAGTGCAGATAGAACAATTGAAGAATAGTCATCCTTACTTGGATTTTCAAGAAGAGATGGCATTATTTGAGCAGCAACGTAGCTCAAGCTTCTAGCTTGAGTGTTTATTTCTCAAGCTAGAAGCTTGAACTACGGTAGATTCATTCTAGACTTTGAAGTTGTTTATAAAAAAAATCTAGAATAAACGCTGTGAAAAAGCATTTATGGGAATTAGTTCTTAATTTTGTGCTTTTAAAACTAAAAATTATTTTAATAAAATATATATCATGAGTGAAGTTGCTACAGGCAGATACTGGCTATATTTCTTAGTTTCTACTGTCATAATGATTGCTATGTTAATTTGGATGAACGAATGGTTCTGGTTAGCATTACCTTTTTCTTTGACTTACTTAGTAAAGGCATTAGATGTAATGTAGGATAAGCTAATCTTAGAAATAGAAAAAGGCGACTGATAGATACTATCAGTCGCCTTTTTCTATGCTAAACCCTCAAACGAATGCTTACTTAAACATCCACTCCCCCGTCTCTTCCTTGACTATCTGAGCTACTGTAGACTTTCTTCGATTCGATTCATCTAGTAAGGTGATTTGTAAGGTATTATCATCTATCCACTTAGGCAAAACTGGATTAGATCCTACTATATTTTCTTCAAAAGCTAACTCAAAATTGCCTGTATCGTAGCTCATTATCTGAATACCATTGAAATCTCCTCGCCCTTTCCAATCTGTACCAACGCCTACAATATGATTGCCTTCTGGAGAAGCCTTGGGATATCCTTTCATGGCTATTAATTCTCCCGATTTATCATCTACTAATACATATTCGCTTGAATCTCGATAATTGGCTAATACGGCGAAAAAGCCCATTTCTTTGATATAATATCTAAAATCGTAGACGGTATCTCTTCCTATATTTTGTAAACTCAACTGCTCTCCACTTAATAGGGAAAAATCAATTCCACTAGCAGAAGCAGTTACTCTGGATGCATTATTCTTTAATTCCCTAAACTGTACTCGTTCAAAACATTTGGTGGCTTGGGTAATTTGTCGTGCTTTTTCTAATTTCAAACAATCGTCATAAGGGGTACCTGATTTATCTGCCCCGACTTTATAAAATTTCACCCCACCACCATAGACCCAGCCTTCTTTACCTGTTTTAGTCGTTACTTTCAGCCATGGTTCATCAAATAAGGTACCTCTTAAGCTAATTTTTTCGGTAAAATCAGACTTTTCACCAGCAAAATCTAATGGTTCTCCTTCTTTTAAGGTAACGACTATAGGACTATTCGTCGTCGCTTCTTCTCTCATTCGGAGTTCATTGACCCATGTGTAAATCTCTGTTACGGTAGGCGTAGTAGGAGTTGGGGCTGTCACTACTGTATCAATTGCTACTGGTGTTTCTGAGCCTTTATTCGTAGACAAAGGATTAGATGTATTTTTACAAGACGTAAATAGTATTACAACTATTAATAAAGTATTAACAAGTAATTTAGACATGATTAAATTTTTTAATCGTTGTGGCTATGGGGCAAATTAGGGAAGTGTGAATGGGATTCGACGGCAATATAAGCCATCTAAAGAAACAATGTATTGCTTTTATCTTTATTCAAGCGACAAATTTAGAAAAAGTAAATGTAAATCTATTATGAAAAAGATAATTTATAGCTTATTCTTTTTACTCCTGAATGCTTCAATTCTATCCGCCAATGAAGTATTTCATCAATATATAGCGCAATATAAACAGATCGCTATTCAAGAGATGTATCGAACAGGAGTACCTGCGAGTATTACATTAGCTCAAGGAATATTAGAATCGAATGCAGGTAGAAGTACGCTAGCAAAAAAAGCGAATAATCATTTTGGTATTAAATGCGGCGGCAAACAATGGAAGGGGAAAACCTATCATCGAAAAGACGATGATTATAAAAGAGGAAAATTAGTGAAATCTTGTTTTAGAAAATATAAAAATAGTCAGGCGTCCTATTTAGATCATTCTGATTTTTTAAAAAATAATGCTAAACGGTATGGATTCCTATTCCAACTACGTACAACCGATTATAAAAGATGGGCGAAAGGATTAAAAAAAGCGGGATACGCTACTAGTAAAACGTATGATCGGAAGTTGATAAAAATCATAGAAGAATACAAATTGTATCAGTATGATACCGCCTTGCCTGCCTCCTCCTATCCAAACCGACCTATTGTCAAAAAAGAGGTACCTTATTTGTATATCAATGATGTCAAAATGGTCTATGCCCAAGAAGGGGATACGCCTACTTCTATTGCCAAACGGCTAGATACTTCTCCTAGTCGTATTGTCTCTTACAACGAACAAATTACAGCGGAGCATCAATTTCTAAAAAAAGAAACCCCTGTATTTATACAAAAGAAAAGGAAGCGATTTAGAGGTAAGCAGAAGTATCATACCGTACAATCAGATGAAACACTTTACGATATTGCTCAATTATATGGACTTCGTTTAGACCGATTAGCTAGGAAAAATAAAATACCTAGTGGAAAAGAAGCTGCAGCAGGAGCGCGAATTTATTTAAAAAGAAAAGCAAAAAAAAGTCCTCGTTTTCGTATCAATACGCCCAATAATACGTCTAAACAAGAGACTAATTCTTCTATTACGCTTCCTGAAACCGAAACAATCTTTCAGGAAGACACTTACCAAGACTCCACACCCAATTCTCAATCTACTATCTATCATACAGTTATACAAGGAGAAACGCTTTGGCGTATTTCTAAAAAGTATGATATCCCTGTAGAAAAATTGATGGCTCAGAACAACTTGCAGTCTACGACGATACGTACTGGAATGACATTACGAATTAAATAAATTATATCAAGTTTTAGAAGAGAGGGCAGAGAAGAGAGAGTAGAGATGTATCTCGTTTAAAAACAATGAATTTTTTCTAGTTTTAAACGAAATACATCTCTATTCTCTGCTCTCGCTTCTCTGTTCTACAACTTAGACTAGATTGCTATGAAACACTTAAAATTTACCTTGCCTTTAGTAATAGCGGTAGTTATTACCATGCTATATCTCCTACAAGCCTGTGGTGGTGTACATTATAATTCCTATGTAGAGGATTATAAAGATGTAGCCATCGAAGAAATGATACGGACCGGTTATCCAGCCAGTATCAAATTGGCACAAGCCATCTTAGAATCAGAAGGAGGTAGAAGTGAATTAGCTTTAGACCATAACAATCACTTTGGTATTCTTTGTAATAACAAATGGAAAGGACCAAAGCATCGAGTGACCGAAGAGGATTTTGCGACTGGCGAAAAATTTGAAGCCTGCTATAAAGTCTATGATCATCCAGCAGCTTCTTTTATCGCACATACTAATCTTTTAAAAAAAGACCCTTACTATAAATCGCTATTTCAGCTCAAGAGTAGCAACTATGTGCTTTGGGCGGAACGGTTAATGGAACTAGGATATACCAGTAATGAAACCTATGATCTTACCTTAATCAATATGATTGAGAAGTATAACTTAGATGCTTATGATGATATCGCATTAGGACATGACACAGATATCGCTGATGAATCAGACTATGACATAGAAGAAGACATTCCTTCCACTTTTGATCATCAAGATGATCAATTAATCGACCGTATTAAGGCAAAAGAAAAGCGAACTAGAATCAATATAGACGATCAATTAGCAGATCTAAAAGAAGATATTTCAGATCATAAATCTAAATATTCAGAAGAATACGGTTCTTGGAAAAGCGAACTAGAAGAACAGCTTAATGATAATTATGCAGGTCGAGATTATGAGGAGACTAATCGTGCTTCGTACCAAACCAGAGCAGAAAGATATGCGCCTACCTCTTATAATAGCGATAATAGCGCGTCTAATAAAAGGCAATCGAATCCAAGAGATGCAATGGATTCAAAATATCCAGATCTATATAAAACAGATTACCCAACATCTACTCGCCGCGCCTACAAAGAACCCATAAAACAGCCCTACGCCGCCCCAAATAACAATAGACGTAGAACAACTTATCCAGAAGCCACCACTAGCTATCAAGAAGAAGATGATTGGTTAAGTGCTCCCCCTGTGGAAACGAGCATGGAGGACTTTGCGGATGACTATACTTATATTAATGGCTCCATCGTGGTCTATGCAAGGTATGGCGATTCTCCTTTAAGCATTGCCAAGCGATATAATGTATCCGTCAAAGATATTATTAACTACAATGAAGGGATTAGAAAAAATGGTCAACTACTCAAAGAGGGGATGTCCGTTTTTTTAGAAGCTAAGAAAAAGAACTATTTAAACGGGGAGAAATACCATATCGTACAAACTGCTGAAACAATGGAAGATATTGCAGCAAGCTATGGATTAATCTTAACCGAACTATATGCAAAGAATAGAATGCCTGTCGGGAGTCAACCTGCGCTAGGCGAAAGAATTAAACTAGACAAAGGGAAAATAAAGCGACGCCCAGAATTAAGGTCCAACTATAGAAATGAATATCAAACTGTGGAATCAACGATTCCACCTCGTAGTGTCGCTATTGACGAATATGATGCATCTGCCACGTCAAATAGGATACAGCAGCCAGTTACTACTGTTTTGCTTCAACCCGTTACAACTAATCAAAAATACCATACAGTTACAGCAGGTGAATCTCTCTATGGCATTGCTAGACTTTATGATCTTTC
Source organism: uncultured Saprospiraceae bacterium (assembly GCA_937973945.1). GTDB lineage: Bacteria > Bacteroidota > Bacteroidia > Chitinophagales > Saprospiraceae > JAFMDF01. The sequence goes on from CALJIY010000402.1 coordinate 6,086, forward strand.
TCCTGAAAAATTAATGCGAATGAACGGTTTAAAAAATGAACGAATCAATAGAGGTATGCGATTGATAATAAGATAGAAAAGTATAGGTTTGGCAGCTTCGTTGCCAAACCTATACAATACCCTGTCACAAAAAAGATTCCTTTTGTAAAGACTTTCATGGTATATGTACTTACATTTGTTGTTGTAAAGAAATCATTATTATTGCTTCTTTACAGATCCTTCCAATATCTCCCTTTCCCCTTTAGTTATTATTGGCATATTAGAATTTGTTTAACAACTCATTGATTGACTGCACGTGGCAAATCATGAATTTTTAAATAGTTTCTTAGTTTATTAGAGATCATTAAGGGTTTATTACTCATCTTAGTATGCAACCCGCATTACATAATGGATTTTTTTATTATTAACTACTTCTAAGAGTTAATAGATCCCTTATGTACTCAATCCAAATGCTTTAACTAACTCCCTTCCCTATCCTCTATTCAACGATTAGCCCCTTACATTTTAGTTATTTCCTCTTCTCATTAAAAACTACTTTTCGTCTTCTATCCTATATGTATAGAAGGCTACTATTGAAGTTGTTTAAGAAATTTAATAAACGCACAAAAAGGCATTCTTAATCAATTTCATTAAGAAAGAATCATTTAAGGGCGAACTACTATTACAACTAGTATCTAACCCACAACATCTTTAACACCATGCAAAAAGTATTACTGCTTTTTAGCCTGCTGACTATGTTACTTACTAACATAGCAACTGGCTTACCTATGTCCTATGAGGAAAATAGGCATAAGGCATCCAACACCTCATTACGTATTAATGATTTTCCACCAACATCAAAATATATTATAGATTTTGATGCAGCTCCACCTACTTTCAACTGGATCGATTCCAATAAAGTACAAATTATCGGAGATGTATTATTAAGTGCCGATACAGCCACTGATGCTGGTTTTGATTATATTATCAATATGGAAATTGAGGGTGGACCAAGCGGTAGTACCCCGATAAATTTTCCTTCCACCTCACTTACAAGTGCTTCTAAATTCCAACAATCTTCTACTAAAATTAATATCTCTGGAGGAAAGACTGCTTTAGTTTATGCTATTGACGGACGTACTGGCAGTAACCCGATCACCTACCATAGAGACCCATCTACAAAGATGACTTTCTCTCTGGAATTAGATAATGGAGAAGATTTTGTGAATACCACTTATGAAGTGGGAGATATGGACTATAATTTTATATCTTCTTCAGAGACTAGTGTTTGTTTTGATTTAGGAGAACCTAATAACTATAGCTGTCGATATTCTTATATTGATCGAATCACCTTCCTTTCTGGTGGTACCAATAACCAATATAGTTTTTCTAATCCAGCAGCTATCCACCAAGTAAATGCCACCGAATTCTATTCTAATTTTACTGATGTAAATGGAAATGGTATCCCTGATGTATCTGACGATGGAAGAGTACCATCGACTGATCCAGATGGAAATATACAAGTTTATAATCCGAATAATATCGGTAAAGAAATCAAATTCACCTATGATGATTATGGATCTGGAATAGAAGGAGATGCAGATGGTTTCCATGATTTCGATTCAAGAAATCAGGTAATGTCTTTTCTTACAGGTATGACATTTGATATACCTGAACCTATTATAGTGTGTACGGATACTGTACATACAGATCTCGTTGTAAGTGATACCAGTCTTATTGTTGATGATCTATTTTGTATCACCTTACCAGAAGGAAGCAATTATAAATTGATACCAAATATTGGACTCGATTGTGATACTTGCCAAATAGTTTGTTTCACTGCTGATACGACTATTAGCTATACCATTACTTGGACTGGTGAAGAAAATGGCTGTCCACATACTGCTCCTCTAAATATAAATGTATTGAGTGAATTAGGCGGTTGTGTAAGAGAAGATTTGAATAGAGATGGTGTCGCTAATGATGGCAATACCGCTATGGAAAATATTGTCGTGAATTTGTTTAACGAAAATGACACGATCAATCCGATCCAAATAACCGTCACTAATGAAGATGGCAAATATCTTTTTGATAGTCTACCAGCTGGAAAATATTATGTTAGTTTTATACCAGAAATAGATTTCAATTTTGCGCCTGGTTTTACGCCAATAGGTGATATGGTTCTTAGAGATGGCTACTCCGATATCATCTGTTTAGAATCTGGCGAATCAGATTTGATCTATGATGCCTTATTAGAAAAATGTTATACAACAGCATTATCCATAACCGAAGCCAAAGTATTTGCAGGACAAGAAGTTTGTGTCACCGTAACTGGTGGCAGCAATTATGAATGGACGCCTGCTATAGCTGGTTATGAAAACTGTGATACTTGTACGGTCTTTAAGATCATTGCTGATTCTAGTCGCATTTATACAGTGCGCTCAAAAAGTAATTTTGCTTGTGCAGAAGATGAAGCTCAACTTGATATCACTACTGCATTTATCAATATATCTGATCCATGCAATTGTTTGGGTAATAAACAATTTGGAGAAATTATTACCATCTACTCTTTTTCTGAAGGAGAGACTTGGACTTACTACGATGGTACCGGCTTGTATGATCGAAACGATCCTTCTATGCTAGTTCCCCTTGGGACAGTTGCCACTTACGGAGGTCTCAATGCGGCTGGATTTCATACCTATAACCTAGAAGGTATCCACATAGATTCTATTGGATATACGACTAAATTCACTAATGGAACACAGAACTTACAAATAAGTAATTTATGTTATGAAACAGAACTTTGTAATGGCTTACCTATTGCCTCTTTAGGTGGTTGTGTTAATGAAGACCTCAATAGAGATGGTTTAGCAAATGATGGCTTACCTCCTGTCTTCGATGTTCCTGTTTTTTTATACACTCAAGGAGATACGATTAATCCAATTAATTCGACAGTAACAGATCTTGACGGTAAATATTTATTTGATAATTTGACAAATGGTAAATACTTTGTCTCTTTTGTAGCACCAGAAAACTACTTACTTTCTTTGTCTACATTACCTGTTGGCAACTTGACCGACAGAGATGGATTTACGGAGCTTATTTGCGTAGGTATCGGTGAAGACGTTAGAGATGTAGATGCATTAATTGAACAATGCTATTCAACAGAATTATCTATAACAGAAGCTAATGTATTTGCAGGACAAGAAGTTTGTGTAACAGTAACTGGTGGCGGCAATTATGAATGGACGCCTGCCCTACCTGCTTATGAAAATTGTGATACTTGTACGGTCTTTAAAATCACTGCTGATTCTAGTATCGTTTATACCGTGCGCTCAAAAGATAAAATTGCTTGTGCTACAGATGAAGCTCAATTAACCATCACAACTGCATTTATTGATTTATCTGATCCATGTAATTGTTTAGGTAATAAACAATTTGGAGAAGTAATTACCATCTACTCTTTTGCTGAAGGAGAAACTTGGACTTACTATGATGGTACTGGTTTATATGATCGAAACGATCCTTCTGTTAGCGTTCCTTTTGGGACGATTATGACATACGGAGGAGTAAATGCAGATGGATTTCATATCTATAACATGGAAGGTGTTCATATAGATTCTATTGGCTATACTTCTAAATTCACCAATGGCATACAAAACTTACAAATTAGTAATTTATGTTATGAAACAGAACTTTGTGATGGTTTACCGATTGGTTCCTTAGGAGGTTGTGTTAGAGAGGATTTAAATAGAGATGCTTTAGCCAATGACGGTAACACTGCAATGGATAATATCCTTGTTAATTTATATCTACAAGGAGATACGATTAATCCAATCGCTGCGACTACGACAAGTTTAGATGGCAAATATCTTTTTGATGATTTACCGAATGGAAAATACATTGTAGAATTTATTGAGCCTACGGATTTCATTCTTCCAAGTACTGCTTTACCTGTTGGGAATCTAACAGATAGAAATGGGTTTACGGATGTTATATGCTTAGGTATTGGAGAAGATAAAGTAGATGTAGATGCACTCCTAGCTAAATGTTATGGTATCGGTCTTGGGCATAGAAACTTTGAAATTTATGAAGGAGATTCTGTCACAGTCTCTATTACAGAACCAGGAGATTATCTCTGGCAACCAAGCACAAGTATTGATTGTACTAATTGTCAAACTGTTACTTTAACACCTGAAAGCACTACTACTTATACGATACAATGGAATGGACAAGATAGTTATAACTGTACCCATGAAAGTTGGGTTACGGTCACCGTTCTACCGATTCCTTGTTCCATGTCAACAGTTAATGTTGCGATTGAATCTTCTAACTATCCTAATCAAATTTTAAGCACTGACGCTTCTGTTGCTCCAGCTAGTACGATGACTTATCAATGGCAATCTAGTGCCATTAATTGTGAAGAAGGTTTTACCGATATAGTAGGGGCTACAACTAGTACTTATGAAATAAATGAAACGACGACAGATCAATTCTTTAGAATACAAGTAAGGGAACATCGGGATGGTAAAGAAGTCTGTGCAGTTCCTTCTCCTTGTGTTACTTTAGGTCAAATTGCAGGATGTGTCAATGAAGATATTACAGGCAGTGGATTTTTTCCACTGAATAATGTTAGTGTCAATTTATACACACTTGAAGATCAAGATACACCACTCACTTCAACGACCACTAATGATGATGGAAAATATCATTTCACCAATTTACCAACTGGAAAATACTTTGTAGAATTCATAGCCCCTTATGGCTATTTATTCCCAGTAGCTGATTTACCTGTTGGAAATCTAGCAGAGCGAAATGGAATAACGGAAGTCATTTGTTTAGAACCTAATGAAGATCAATTAACAATAGATGCCTATGTGGGTCAATGTGAAAACCTAGTCATTAGTTCCTCTGCTGCTACTATTGTAAAAGGAGAAACCGTTTCTCTTTCAAGTGACGCTGGAACGCTTCAATGGTTAGCTAATGGAGGAGTCCTTTGCAGCGGCTGTGCTTCTATTGAAGTCGCTCCTACAGAAACAACCGTTTACCTATTTCAACGAATTAATCCTATTTACGGTTGTGTAGAATCTGGTAGTATAAAAATTGAAGTGTTGCAACCTTATGTTGAAATTGAAAGCCCTTGTAATTGTGACGGTGGTTTTATATTCCGAGAAACTGTAACCATCTATTCTTATTCTGCTAATGATAATTGGATGCTTTCTGATAATTCTGGTTTTTACCAAATGGGCTTCCCATTAAAAGAATTCCCTAGTGGTACGCCTATCATTTATGCAGGAGTGAATGAAGACGGCCTACATGTTTATACGCTAAAAGGACAACACAAAGATAAAGAAGGCTATCAATTAAGTGTCGGTAATGGCGATCAAAACATTCAGACATCCAGTAATACTATGTCTGTTAGTAATCTTTGCTTCTTAGCTGATAGTTGTCCTGAAGTAGATACGCCTGATGTACCAGTGGTAGATCCGGACCTAGATCCAGAAGCAACTCCGTCCTTTCCAGGAGTAACAACAACGGATTGTACAAAACCAAATATTTATGCAATTCATGGTTTATCTATAGACTTAATGCAATCAGGAATGATACAAGTGTGGGCAAATGATTTTGCACATAATAGTTTAGATGAGTGTTTGAATAATGGAAGTTTAGTATCAAGAATTTGGCATTCAAGTATGTCTGATAAATCTCCAACTCAATTAAATGCTATTTATGAGTTACCTGAAAACTTAATTTTTACTTGTGAGCATATTGGGCTACAAGAGGTGTCTTTATATATCATTGATGAAAATGGAGATTGGAATTTTGTAAAGACCTATATAGACGTCCAAGATAACTTAGCTGCCTGTTCAGCAATAGAGGCTGGTAATACCGCTATGGTGAGTGGCACCATTACTGATTGGAAAGGGAATACAGTACAACATGTAAGTATTTCTTCGATGGATAAGGATGAATTATTAATGGGTCAAATGAACACCACTACTGCGGGCACTTATGCTTTCGAACTACCAATGAATGAAGATTATACGATTATCCCTAAGAAAGATACCAATCCATTAAATGGGGTCAGTACTTTTGATTTAGTTTTAATGACTAAACATATATTGGGCGTTCAACCTTTCGATAATCCTTATCAATGGATTGCTGCCGATGTCAATACTTCTGGAACGGTCACTGCATTTGATATTGTCCAATTAAGAAAAATGATTTTGGGAATAGATAAACAGTTTGTCAATAATACGAGTTGGCGTTTCCTAGCAGCAGATTATGCAATGGATACTACTACTCCACTAAAGGAACATTTAGAGGAATATAGTAGCATCATTGATTTACATCAAAATAAAAATAGCGATTTTGTCGCTATCAAAATTGGTGATATCAACGGTAACGCTCAAGCTAGTATGTTACAACAATCAACTGCTAGAAATAGCAAAGAGGTATTTACTATTGAAATAGCAGATCAACTGCTTCATGCTGGAAAAACTTATACTATTCCTTTTACTAGTGAGCAGATAAAAGAAATTCAAGGATACCAATTTACCTTAGCCTATACTGATTTATCCGTAAACAAGGTACAGGCTGGTATTATGGATTCCGAGCATTTTGGACTACACCGACTTGACGAAGGTTTGCTTACCGCAAGTTGGAATACAACGGCAAATGATCCTACAGACACGCAGCTATTCACTTTACAAATCACTGCAGATCAAACAATCTATTTAAGTGAGGTATTACGACTTCAAAATAATCCGACCATCACTGAGGCCTATGATCAAGATGGGAATGAATTAGCTGTTGCTTTTTCTTTTACAGACATAAAGATTCTTGACGCCTTCGAATTATTTCAAAATGAGCCGAATCCATTTAATGGTCAAACAAACATTGGATTCTACCTGCCTGGTACGAGTGAAGTGGAATTAATATTAAGAGATGATACTGGTAGAATCATCAAGCGTTGGAAAGAAAGTCGAGCAGCAGGATTGAATTATATACAAGTAGAAGAACTAGAAAACAACAAAGGATTGATCTACTACCAATTGATTACAGATTATGGTGTACAATCTAAGAAAATGTTGCAGTTAAGATAAATCAATTAAACTTTTAATAAATAATGCTTTTATGATAGCAGCCTCTCTCCAGAGGCTGCTATTTTTTTTGCGCTGACAACAAATCTCTTTTCAAAATGTTATATTTATATCCTCTTTAGTTGTGATAGCTCTAAGTTTCTTTTATAGGGTAATTATTGTTTTTCCCTAAATGGAAACTATGTTACCCACTACATCTAAAAGCACATGAAAAGAATAATTATAGTCGTAGTCAGTTTACTAAGTATAACTTACTTGTTTGGTCAAAAAATAAAGTACACCAAATCGATGCTTCATAAAATGGAGCAATCAGATGTTGATATCTTTGAGCCCACGGAAGGAAAGTACGCAAGTAAACGACCCAAAAAGAATAGCTATCAAAAAATAGATCATCAAATCTATTCCAAAGAAGATAAATTAGAAATTCGATATACGATTATTCCGTATGAAGAAAATAATCCTGCTACTCAAATACCACATGTAGAATTTATGCGGGTCATTTCTTCTATCGCTCCGAATGAAGACGACACGCCTGTGACTGTTCACACAATGCCTTCTATTGATTTAAGTAAACAGTTTAATGCCGATTGGGGTAGTATTGCTTACTTCAAACCCAAACCTAATTTTGCCGATTATAAACATTGTCGTTTTTTAAGTCTTTATGGCGATCAAAGAGGTACGATTCATATCTTTTTTTTATTCGATGAGCCTAGTCCTATTCTTGATGATCGCTTGTACGCGATGCGGTTTAAGAGGAGTTTATAACAAATAACAAATAACAAATAACAAATAACAAATAACAAATTTACTGTAATAAAATAGAATTACGAGGTACCTCTGAAAGTAGTATTTTTTGCTGACTTTTATCTAAAATATTCATAGCTAGGTATTGAATCGCACTGCCTTTTGTTATTTTGACATACACAATTCCATTTCGTCTACTCAGTTCTGAATTTTGGCGAATTTCAGCAAACCACTCCCCTCCTTCATTGGTTCTCGTTTTCACTAATTCATTAGATCCATCATCAATCTCGATTATTGCACCACCTGAGGCCACCCCGTAGATTCTAGTAAAAGAAGTAGCTGCACCATAAACAGATTCAAAATATAATACATTACGAACTAGTTGTAAGGGCACCACTTCCTTTTCTGAAAAATCCATAATGACTTGTTGAATACTAGACAATTTGGATAATGCAGATACTTCATCAGGATGAATAGCAAAACCAAAAGCAGAATTATAACTAATTCCAGCCTCTTCATATTCTTCAATTGTTAATTCTCGAATAGCATTTGGATTTTTAAGTATCTTTGAACTTACCTCTTTCATAATTCGATGACCTAGCTCGGGTGTCACATCTTCCATAATGTAGGACGTTTCTACATTCCATTTAGCAATTGGCTGGGCTTTGGGTGCAGGAGAAGATGAATAAGAAATTGGTGCTTGCTTTGGGCCAAAAAAACGACTTAGCTTTCCACAACTACTAAGTGTCACTGTCAAAAAAAGAATCAGGCAAGTGTATTTCGTAAGAGTCATAGTATTGCTTTGCTTTGTGTAAATAAAACGTAAAATTATAATATGAAAAGGACTATTGAAACAGTTATTTGGGATTTAGGAAATGTTTTGATCAAATGGGACCCAAAAAATCTCTATCGTAAAATTTTTGATGACGAGGAAAAAATGGATTGGTTTCTTAGTGAAGTATGTACGATGGACTGGAATGAGGCACAAGACGGTGGAAGGACTTGGAAAGAAGGGATTCAGCTTTTGGTCGCAGCATACCCTGATTATACAAAAGAAATAAATGCCTATTGGGATAGATGGGAAGAAATGTTAGGCGGTGCTATTGAAGGTAGTGCCCATATTTTAAGATCGTTAAAGGAAAAAGATAGCCATCGTTTATATGCTTTGACGAATTGGTCTGCCGAAACCTTCCCTATTGCCTTAGAAACCTTTGATTTTTTGCAATTATTTGAAGGTATTTTAGTCTCTGGAGCAGAAAATTTAAAGAAACCTGACCCTAAAATATATCAATTACTACTCGACCGATACCAAATAAATCCAGAAACTGCGGTATTTATTGATGATTCGCTTAGAAACATCAAGGCTGCTAGGGCTATGGGCATTAACGCAATACATTTTGAATCTGCTGAGCAATTAAGTACACAATTGCAGGCATATGGTGTTTTATAGCCTCTGTTCAGCGTTGGGCATTGGATAATACTTAATATTGGATTGTTTTTTGTAGCTTAAAATAAGTAATTTTGTGTTGGAAAGACTTGTTAATATCTTATATTGGATATAGACAATAGTTTAACAACCTTTCTGCTAAGCTTTTGTTATTTACATGACTATAGCTTTATAAAACTACAAGAAAACAATTATCATGAGTTTACTCAATAAAGCAAATTTAATCATCTATCGGGTTCGAGATAAAGGTCTAGAAGTATTCCTTGTGAAACCTAGCGAACAAAGCGAAGCGGCAGAATGGAGTATTCCTCAAGGGGCCTTACAAGATCAAGCAAAAGCTTTATCTCTAGTGCAGCAAGATCAGGCAATAGAATTAGATCCTGTTGATAACTTAGATGGGGAAACAGAAAGTGCATTAGCTGTAGAAGGGGATTGGCACGACATTCCTTCTTTGAAAGGTCTAATTAAAGAAGATGCGACTTTTGTGAAAGATACTTTACAACAAATGATTCCTGATATGGAAACGGAGGGTAGTTACTTCGCCATTAAGGAAGCTTTCAAAAAAGTGCTCCCTAATCAATATGAATTCCTAAAGGAACTAAAGGATATTATTAAAGAAAGAAATTCTACGAAGTATTTGTAGAATTTAAGAAGTCAGAGGTCAGATCGTTCTAGTTAGCTTGCGCTAACGGAACTGTCAGAAGTCAGACTCATGATGTTGACCTCATTACGCTTCTGATAATGAGAATATTTGACTTCTAAATAAAAAAGCTCAATCATTACTGATTGAGCTTTTTTATTTAATGAACACATAGTTGTCAACATCATAAATCTGACCTCTGACAGCGCAGCGATCTGACCTCTGACGTCTATTTATGCACTAGCCATTTCCAAAAAAAATGCCTCCTTAATAGCATCTACCATATCTAACTTTTCCCAAAGGAAAGTCTCATATGTTTTACCATTAACCGTCTTTGTGCCACAAGGTCGTCCCATATGGCCATAAGCAGCCGTCTCAGAAAAGATAGGATTTGTCAAGCCAAAACGCTTAACAATCGCAGCTGGGCGCATATCAAATAGCTCTGCTACTTTCTTTGCCACTTCCCCATCTGTCATCTTTACTTTGCTGGTACCGTAAGTATCTACGAAGATACCTACTGGCTGAGCTACACCAATTGCATAGGCTACTTGTACTAAACATTGGTCCGCAATACCTGCTGCTACCAAATTCTTAGCTACGTGTCTTGTTGCATAAGCAGCAGATCTATCTACTTTAGAAGAATCTTTTCCAGAGAATGCCCCACCACCATGTGCGCCTTTACCGCCGTACGTATCTACGATAATCTTTCTGCCTGTTAGACCAGTATCACCGTGTGGCCCACCGATTACAAACTTACCAGTTGGATTAACGTGGAACGTAATCTCCCCATTGAATAAACGCTGTACTCTTGCTGGCAATTTAGAAATCACTTTTGGCATTAAGATGTTGATGACATCTTGCTTGATTTGTGCTAGCATCACAGACTCCTCTGCGAAGTCATCATGTTGTGTAGACACTACAATGGTATCAATACGATTTGGTGTATTGTCATCATTGTATTCCATAGTCACCTGAGACTTAGAATCGGGACGCAAATAAGTCATCTCCTTCCCGCCTTTTCTAATAGCTGCTAATTCTTCTAATATCTTGTGGGAGATATCCAATGCCAGTGGCATGTAGTTATCCGACTCATTTGTTGCATAACCAAACATCATTCCTTGGTCACCTGCACCTTGATCTTCTGCACTTTTTCCAACATCTACCCCTTGTGCAATATCAGCAGATTGCTCATGAATTGCAGAAATCACACCACATGAAGCAGCATCAAACTGATATTCCGATTTCGTATAACCAATTTTTGCAATGGTGTCTCTAACTACTTTTTGCACATCAATGTAAGCCTTTGATCGCACTTCTCCTGCTACTACTACTAAGCCTGTAGTACAAAGTGTTTCGCAAGCTACTTTCGAGCTAGGATCTTCTGCTAGAAAAGCATCAATAATGGCATCAGATACTTGATCTGACACTTTATCTGGGTGTCCTTCAGAAACGGACTCTGAGGTAAATAAATAAGGCATATACTCTTATTTTAATCTTGTTTAAAAACGGTCAGGGGATGAGTTTACTAGGAAGAAATTTATTCCCTGAATTATTATAAATATTTTAATTAAGCTCACCTGCTTAATTGTTTTAATGAATACGAGAGAAATTTAATTTTGTTATGATTAATAACTCTACAAAATTACAATAAGAAAGTATTTTTTTATGCCAATTAGGCAATTTACCCCACATATTCCTAAGTAAACGGCCAGTGCAGTAAAAAAGTCTAAATACTATGAATAACTTAATATTGAAAAGGAATTTTTCCTTTGTTTTAAAAAATAAGCTGTTGTTATTTCGTACATTTACTACATGCTTTTTTACTTATTTTTAAATATTAAACGTCGAGATTCTTTTTCATTGTAATCTTTCCTTTGGATTCATTCCGAATCTTACCACTATTCTATTTAACAACAAAGAAGTTATTTACAGCTCTGCCTTTATTTTCAAATAATTGGAAAATAAACAAAGCCTCCGTTATGCTGCGGTTATTTCCTATTCCCTGAATAGCAGTTGTGCTTGTAACTTCCTAAATAAGTAAGCATGCACTTACCACATATACCTCCATACAAAACAAAGGTCGTTGAACCTGTTTATTTTAGAACACGAGCAGAAAGAACTGCTAAAATAGAAGAAGTTCATTATAATTTATTCAACTTACATAGTGATTGGGTTATTGTAGATATGATGACTGATTCTGGTACAGGCGCCATGAGTGAACAACAATGGGCAGAGATCATGCTCGGCGATGAAAGCTACGCAGGGTCAGAATCTTACTTCAAATTGATTCGATCTGTTCAACACATTATGGGGTTTGAATTTGTAGCCCCAACCCATCAGGGAAGGGCTGCGGAGAATATTTTGTTTTCTGCCGTTGTAAAAGAAGGAGACCTTATACCAGGAAACGCACACTTTGATACGACCAAAGGACACATCGAATTTAGAAAAGCGACAGCGATAGACTGTACTATCTTAGAAGCCTTTGATACCACTATCATTCATCCTTTTAAAGGAAATATTGATCTAGATAAACTGGAGCGGGTCATCAAGGAACATGGCAGAGAAAAAATTCCGTTTATTAATATTACCGTAACTTGTAATACGGTAGGTGGACAACCTGTATCTCTAAAAAATATTCAAGAAACCATCGCTCTTGCCAAAACTTATGATATCCCCGTTTATATGGATATTGCAAGATATGCCGAAAATGCCTATTTCATTAAAACCAGAGAAGCAGCCTATGCCGATTGGACTATCCAAGAAATTGTTACCGCAATGTTCAAAGATGTTGCCGTTGTATGGATGAGTGCAAAAAAAGATGGTCTGGTAAATATTGGAGGTTTCATTGCACTTAATGATGCAGCCTTATATGAAAAACTAAGTCAATTCACTATTATTTATGAAGGATTTATCACCTATGGAGGAATGAGTGGCAGAGCCATGGGGGCCTTATCAGAAGGGCTGAAAGAAGCGATTGAATTAGATTATCTGCATGATCGAATAGAACAGGTGCATTATTTAGGGGCACAACTTAAAAAATATGGGATCCCCATACAAGAACCAATTGGAGGGCATGCTTTGTATATTGATGCCAGAAAAATGCTACCTTATGTTCCTCTTGATCAATATCCCGCACAAGTCTTAGGTGTTGAAGCATATATAGAAGGTGGCGTAAGAGGCGTTGAAATTGGAACATTACTAGCAGATAGAGACCCAATAACAGGATTAGATCGAATACCAGAATTGGAACTATTAAGACTTGCAGTGCCTCGTAGGGTTTATTCTCTTCAACATATGGATTATGTTGCAGTAACTTTAGCTAAAATCATGGAACGACGCGACAATATTAGGACTGGTTTTAATATTAAAAAGCAGGCTGCTATCCTTAGACATTTTACGGTTGAATTAAGTAAGATTTAACTCTTAGACTTTCAATGAGGTTGTTTAAAAATGAATTGATGCATTATTTGCAAGTCATTGATCCTTAGCTACTTCAGCTTTTTTGATTCCCGTAGCTAAGGCTACGAAAATAAAAAAGAGCCTGCCCGACTGCCGTCAGGCGGGCGGGCTTCGTCCTAAGAATCAAGCACTTACAACTAATTGCAGAATACATTCTTAAACAACTTCAATTATATCTTTTTATGAAAAACAACAACTCAATAGATAATCTTACTCCTCTTCCAATTTCAAAAGGGCATTGGCTATTAAAAAATATACCTAGTATGAGTAAGAATATTCTCACTCATTTTTCTGAAAAAGAAAAAGAGTTAGGTTACACTTTTGAAAATCCTGTTCCAACCGTACGGTTAATTTCTACCTCCGAGCCAGATTTCATGCGTCATGTGCTTCAAACGAATCATAGAAACTATAAAAAAGGAAGAGCTTATGATGTACTAAAATTAGTTTTGGGAAATGGCTTAGTAACTAGCAACGGGCAATTTTGGCAAAAGCAACGACGCCTAGCACAACCTGCTTTTCATAAAAAAAATCTAGAAGATTTATTTAATGTAATGGGCCAAACTGCGAAAGCGTATTTTGTTAGCCTTGATAAAAAGCGCGGTACAGAAATTGACATCGCTCGAGAGATGATGGCAGTTACGGCAAGAATTGCGCTCAAGTCGCTCTTTTCTGATAATACGGAAGAAGATTTAAATACTGTATATGATAGCATGACGAATGCTCAGCGATATGTATCGGATGCTTTAAATAATCCATTTATTCAAATTGCGTATTTAGTAAATGGTAGAAAAAGAGCTTTTAAAAAAGATATGAAAGTCTTAGATAATGTGGTCCTTAAGGCTATATCTAAAAGAAGAAATAGCGATCAAAAACATCCTGATTTATTGCAAATGATGATGGATGCTACCTATGAAGATTCTAATGAGCAAATGAATGATCTACAGCTGCGAGATGAAATGATTACCATGTTTAGTGCTGGTCATGAAACATCAGCGAACGCCTTAGCTTGGACCCTTTATCTCTTGGTTCAACATCCTGAGATTGTTACTAAAATGAAGGAAGAAATTAATCGGGTGGTCGGTGATCAATTGCCAGGCTTTCAAGACATCCGGCAATTAACTTATATCCGACAAGTAATAGATGAGGGGATGCGCTTGTATCCGCCTGTCTGGGGCGTCAGCAGAACGGCTATCAATGAAGATGAATTCAGAGGTGTTAAGATTAAAGCAAAGGATGTCGTTTTTTGCCAAATCTATAATGCACACCGACGAGAAGACCTATTCCATAAGGCAAGCTCTTTTAATCCTGATAGATTTAATCAAGCAGCTAAAAAAAGTATGCCTAAGATGAGTTACTTACCTTTTGGTGGTGGCCCTAGATTATGTATAGGGAATATGTTTGCTTTAATGGAAATGCAATTGATCTTAGTAGGTCTACTACAGCGATTTGATTTTAAATTAATCGAAGATCAAATAATTGATATGGAGGCATTGGTTACCTTGAGGCCTAGATATGGGATTAAGATGATGCTATCTTAAGAAGGGTGAAAATTCATGAATCAAGACTCACAGAGTGTTGACAGCCGATAAGAGGAATCAGTTTTGAAAATTATACACCCAGCTGAATGGAATGAGCAGGTATACTAGCTACACAAAAGTAAACTGATTTATGATGTATGATATAAGATTTATGATGTATGATTTTTTCCAACATGATGTTGACTACCTTTACTTGGGTGCTGTAGGAAAATCATAGTTCATACAGCTTACATCATTAATCTATCTGAATAGAATGGGTAGGTCTGCTAGCTAGACAAAAGCAGATATGCCAAATTTTTAAAATCTCGCTCATAATGACTTTTTAGAGTAGGCTCATTAATATATTGCCCATAAAAAAAGCCGTTACAAAATACATTGCAACAGCTCTTTGTGCCCGGAGCGGGACTCGAACCCGCACGTCCATAGAACACATGTCCCTCAAACATGCCTGTCTACCAATTTCAGCACCCGGGCTTGTTTAAGTAATAAGTAAGAGGTAATAAGTAGTAAGTAGCGAATACTTATTACCTCTTACCTTTTACTTATTACCTACTACTAATTTCTAGAATAACCGCCACCTCGGTTATCCCGACCGCCTCGATCATCCCGGCCACCTCGATCATCCCGACCTCGGTCTCCTCCGCCATCACCGCCTCCTGCTGGGCGATCCATCAAAGCTTTTCTTGATAAACGATATTTACCAGAACGCTTATCAATACCAATTAATTTTACTTTTACGGAATCACCTTCCTTGAAGACATCCTCTACTCTATCTATTCTAGAATGAGATATTTCTGAAACGTGTAACAAACCACTCTTTCCAAGGAAATCAACAAAAACACCGTATGGCATGACCGTTTTTACGACTGCATCGTATACATCTCCTTCTTGTGGTACGTGAGTGATTTCTTTAATACGCGCTACTGCTGCATCAATGGAAGCCTTATCATTACTGGATACATTAACGACTCCTTTTCCGTCTACCTCTTCGATGTTAATGTTGGTCTTAGTAACCTCTTGTAATTCTTGAATCACTTTACCTCCTGGGCCGATTACTGCGCCAATAAAGCTCTTGTCGATAATTAATTCTACAATTCTTGGAGCATGATCTTTAAAGTCTTCTGCTGGAGCAGCAAGCGTATTAGCCATTTCATTCAAAATATGTAAACGACCTTCTTTTGCCTGATCCAAAGCTTTCTCTAATAAATCATAAGATAAACCTTCTATCTTAATATCCATTTGACAAGCACAGATTCCCTTTTCGGTACCTGTTACTTTAAAATCCATATCCCCGATTGCATCTTCATCTCCTAATATATCTGTTAAGATCGCGTTTCGAGTACCATCAGAAATCATACCCATTGCAATACCAGAAACAGGTGCTTTAAGACCGACACCACCATCCATTAAGGCTAGTGAACCTGCACAAACGGTTGCCATAGAAGAAGAACCATTAGATTCCAAAATATCCGATACTAATCGAACCGTATAAGGAAATGGACTTGGCATCACTTGCTTTAAAGATCTTGCAGCAAGATTGGCGTGACCAACCTCTCTTCTACCTGGACCTCTCATTGGCTTCGTTTCGCCAACAGAAAATGCAGGGAAGTTATAGTGCAGGATAAATCTTTCAAAAGAATGGTCTAAAGCCGTATCAATCATTAATTGATCCAACTTAGTTCCTAATGTTAAAGAAGTTAATGCCTGTGTTTCTCCTCTCGTAAAAATCGCTGATCCATGGGCAGATGGTAAGTAATTTACTTCTGTCCAGATAGATCGTACTTCGTTTAATTTTCTACCGTCCAAACGAACTTCCTCCGCCATCACCATTTCTCTGATGATTTCCTTTTGTAACTTATTGTAGTATTTACTAACAAACGCTCCTTTTTCCTCCATCCATTCTTCTCCGTTTGCCTCTAATAAAGCTTCTTTTAAGCTCGTTTTTACTTCTTTGAATTGCGTCTTACGATCATGCTTGTTTAAAAAGCCTTTCGCAACTGCATATATTTTGTCTTTGGTCAGCTCTTTTACTTTTGCTTTCACTTCTTCATCTTCCTCTGCTGCCTCTACTGGTCGCTTCGTTGCCTTGTCTCCAACCTTTTGTATTAAGTCTTCTTGTGCCTTACACATGATTTTGATCGCGTCATGTCCTACTTTGATCGCTTCTACTAACTCTTTTTCTGAACATTCTTGCGCTTCACCCTCTACCATCATGATGTTATCCATAGAAGCTGCCACGACTATTTGTAAAGTAGCATCCTTTATAGCGGTTCTTGTAGGATTCACAACATATTCCCCATTAATTTTGGCTACTCTCACCTCTGAGATTGGGCAGGCAAAAGGAACATCAGACACAGAAATAGCCGCAGAAGCCGCTAATGCTGCATAAGCATCTGGCAATTCTTCAGGATCTCCAGATATTAAATTGATGATCACTTGTGTATCAAACATATAACCATCTGGAAATAATGGTCGAATAGCTCGGTCTACTAGACGAGAAGTTAGAATCTCATAATCTGATAATCTAGTTTCTCTTCTAAAGAAGTTTCCTGGAATACGTCCAGCAGCTGCAAATTTTTCTTGATAATCAACAGAAAGCGGGAAAAAGCTTTGACCAGGTCTCATCTCGTGAGTGGAAACAACACTACAAAATAGCATTGTATTTCCGATTTTCACTACTACAGAGCCATCTGCCTGTGTAGCTAATTTGCCTGTTTCAATACTTACTTCTCGTCCATCGGGTAGGTTAAATGATGTACTGATAGGAGTTTGTGAACCCATTACTTGATTTTTTTAATATTCTAGACTGCTTTTTTGTCTTAGAATGTAGTGGTTGATAATCCTTTTGGATAAATGTAGCTTGGTGTAAGCTATTCTACTTACAAAAAGATGGGCGACCAATATGTTTTTAAGGAAAGTCTATAGATAGTTTTGTTTCTAGATGTTTTTGTCGGCAGTCCGTTGTACTATTATTCTATGGTTTTAAAGACTTTTGAGCCAACGCAACCTTATATAAAGGTATTTTATCTATAACAATTACTATTTTCTGTAGTAGTTGTGTTAATCGTAACGTTAAAAAACAAGGAAGTGTTTCTATTCAAAGAAACACTTCCTTACTTAATTATTATTTCAAATAAATCCAAATAAGGTTTTTAAAATAATTTTTGGATTTACTTACGAAGACCTAATTTTTCAATTAATGCACGATATTTCGTAATATCCTTTTTCGCTAGATATTGTAAGAATTTTCTTCTTTTACCTACTAAAGTCAATAATCTTCGTCTGCAAGAGTGATCTTTATGATTTTTTTGCAAATGTTGCGAAAGCTCTTGAATTCGGTAAGTGAATAATGCGATCTGTCCTTCTACAGAACCTGTGTTTTTAGCACCACCACCGTGCTCTTGGAAAATCTCTTCGACTTTCTCTTTTGGTAAATAAATTGCCATTTTAATTTTAATTATAGTGTATCTTGATAGTCTTTTCTATCTTTAACACACTGGTTACCAATAGTGATCTCATGGATCAGTTTTAGCGAGTGCAAAGGTAAGCAATTCCTTTGTTTTGTGAAAGGGGGAAGAAAAAAGTAATTTTGTGGTACTTTTTTTTGCTAAAAAGGCTATTTTCGTTTATCAAAGGACATTTTTACCACATGAAAGAAAAATAAGTTAAGTTGTCGTTAATTTATTGCCTCGTTAAAACTGCAAGTATTGGTATTACGTTTGTATACATATTGACGATGTGTTCTCTAAGAGGAACTAATTAGATATTGGAAGATCTTAGAGAATGGAAGTTAACTTTCTAGAAGTGAATGGAACTATCGTATGTAAAGAATGCTTTATATAGAAACTCACTACTAGGAGTCTGTTTAAATTGCTACTTCCTGATCATCAGGTTGTACAACTTTTAAACCTACTCTAAAACAGATTAGATTCTTTGATATATCCAATGAAAGTGCGTCAAAGAATGATCAAAAAAAGGCTTTGTTGTATGAAAAAACAATTTATGGTAGAATTTGAGCTACCAGAGGTATTATCTAATGACTTCACTAGATTAATTCCTGCTCAAAGAGAGACAGTCAGCCAGCTTTTCTCACAAGGACACTTAAAATCTTATTCTTTAGCCACAGATAGATCTGTTATGTGGGCCATTTTTATGGCAGAATCGGAGTTTGAAGTGTTAGAGATGGTGGCGCAATTTCCGCTCGCAGAATTTATGACTCCTTACATCTCTGAATTGATGTTCCATAGCAGTGACAGTCGCGTTCTGAATTTTTCTTTAAATTAGAACATCCCTAAAATAAAAAATGCCAGCAACTTTCGAGTTGCTGGCTAAATATAAAGGTGAATGTTGTTTTTGTTTACTAAAAGCCTTTTAGTTGTTTATCTCGCCCTTTTTTTTAAGATACTTTTAGCATTTAATTTTTATTGTACTTTCTCTATTGCACTTTCATGATTTTTCCTAGTGTAATTCTATCTCCTTTTTCTACGATTAATACATTGTAAATACCATTGGTTAGTTTGGAAACATCCATTCTGATGTTATTTTCCCCAAGTGTAATTTCTTCCTTAGAAAACTGTACCAAGCTACCAATGCTATCGTAAATCAAGATCTGCTTCTTACCAATTGACTTATCCCAAGAAAAATCAATGTTCATCACAGATTGTGTAGGATTAGGATAGATATTTACAAAATCTTCTATAGAAGCTGGCACTGCTGGTGTTGCATTAATACTTTCCAATCCATAGTCACATTCAAATGCTTTATCACTTACGTTCCCAGTATATGCCTCCCCTCTTGCACCATGTACCGCAATGGAATTACCAACATTGATACTACGAGAATTTGGTGGTAGAAATGGATCTGTGTCATTGTTTATCAAAGATACTTGTCCTGTACAGTCTGTTGCATTTTTAAAACAAAATAGCTTAGTCGGTACTCCTGCTTCGTAAGTAAGTGGTTCCAAACCACCTGTTACTAAGGTAAAAGATAAGTAATCTGTATTCGGTGCTTCCTGTGGTCCATTAACTCTTGCATTCATGCTCCATTCTACATCTGGCGTTAAGGATTTAAACTCTGCTAACTCAAATAAATCAGTCGGTGCTTTCACTGTAATCTGCGCAGTAGCTGTCTTATTATACGGAGGAGACCAAGTAACTTCTGGCAACATAGAAACGGTATATACCCTCGTATCTGGGTCTAAATCTAAAATGAACTGTACTTGCGCACTTAAGGGCGTGTAACTTAAAAATCCAATAAGGGCGGCAGAAATAACTTGTCCTAGTTTCATGTTAAAAAAATGTTTTAAATTAGGAATTTACTTTAAAATTTATTGCGTTTTCGAAACACTAAATAGTCTTTAAAAAAATCAATAAATTTTAAAGATGATAAAGATGTGTCAGTTAAATACAACTGACACATCTCGAAATTTTTACTCTTTTTCTGGCACTTGCTCCTCCATAAAGAAGTTGGTAAAGAAGTTAGGATTTTGTGGATGACTTAAGATGTTGAAGAAAATCAAATCATCAATATCATTACTTAATCCTTGGTACTTCACATCACCATCCATATTACAATCACTTAAATAGTATCCCATAGAGATATGATTATAAATCGGTGGATTATTCAATGCATCTAAGAAGATGGTAAAGAAGATACCGTCTGTATCTGGAATACCTACCCCACTTCCTTGGAAGATGACATATCGATTTCCATCTGTATTACCTCCCCAAAGTACGTGTGTACCATTTAAATCCTTTAATCCATCTTCTCCCCAAGTTGGCGCAGAGCCATCTGTAAAGTCGAGTGTTAATGGATCTTTTTCTGAAGCTGTTAATGTTACAGGTGCTGCAGTCATCATACCCAAGTGGTTTCTGTGCTTGATCACTATGTGATAATCACCCTCTGCCACAGGGAAAGATAAAGGACTTACACCATCTACATCCACAATATCTCCATCTCTTTGAATCAAGGCAGACCTTGTTTCTTTTACGGTAGTTTCACTATCTCTTAATTCTAAGAATATCCAATCAACAATCGCATTTGGCCCTTCCACATCTAAGACATCCGCTTTTATAGACTCTCCACCTCCTGCTCCAACATGTGTGAACGGTTTCGTGCCACCTACTTCTAAGGTACCATATGGTTCTACTAAAGGAATTGCTTTTTGAGCTCGTAAGAAATCAGTCATCTGACCTTCTGTTCTATCATAAGCTCCTTGTAAAAAGGCTTTGATATATACATATACGGAGCCGTCAATAAAGATAGTCTCACCTTCATCTTCTGGATCAATAATATCAGGAATACCATCGCCATCACTATCGTCATCGCTGAAGTCTCCATTGCCATTAATATCCTCGTCTGTATCTAAAATGTCGTCATTATCATCGTCGTCATCCTCGCTGTTGACTAAACCATCACCGTCGAAATCACAGCTAGCAGCTAGTGGATCTTCTGTACATGGATTAATCGTATTACATCCACCCGCTATTGGATCTGGATCACATCGATCTATTGGATTAGTGCCATTGGCAACTTCATCTCCATCATTAATTCCATCACTATCTGTATCTGCTTCTAATGGATTTGAATCCGTACCTAGATCAAAAACACCATCACCTCCAACTTCGTCTGCATCTGTAATACCATCACCATCTGTATCGGATAATGGATCATGTGGATCTATGTCATTGACATCTGCTAGGCCATCACCATCGTCATCTGCATCTACATTATTTACAAGACCGTCACCATCTAAATCACATCTACTTGCTGCTGCGCTAGGTAAACATGGATTCGTATCGTCGGGATCAAACTGTGGATCATTGGCATCAATCCCTGGGAAATAGCCATCACTATCTTCATCTACCGCAGTACAGGCAATTACGTTTGGATTCGGATCACAAGGACTTAACGGATCACTATCGCTAGCTGGATTGTACTCCCCATCATCACCTGTTTCTTCCGCATCCGAATAACCATCGCCATCACTATCAGATTCTGGATCGTAAGGATCTTCATCATCTATATCAGCTACACCATCATTATCATCATCTGTATCTACATCATTTGTTTGACCATCGCCATCAAAATCACATTCTGGGTATATAGGATTTGGGCTACAGATTCTTAATGGATCAGATTCATTGAAATCTACCATTCCATCACCATCTGCATCTTCTTGTCCATCCAATATATTATCGCCATCTGTGTCTGGGTTTAATGGATCTGTTTCATCACTTTCTGTCATACCATTTTGATTAGCATCTTCTATTCCATCTGTTATGCCATCACCATCGGTATCTGGATTTAATGGATCGGTATCTGATGCTAGATCATAAAGTCCATCTCCGCCTACTTCTATTCCATCAGGAATTCCATCGTTATCACTATCAGAATCCACATCAAATGGATCAGTATCTAAAGCATCGGGTACACCATCACCATCGTCATCTGTATCTACATTATTTGCTTCTCCATCACCATCAAAATCACAAGTTGGTGCCGTATCATCTGGCAAACATGGATTGGTATCATCTGTATCATGAGCTGGGCTATCTACAGGGAAATCTGGGAAATAGCCATCACCATCTGCATCAACTAAATCCGCGTCTTCACAAGCAGCATTATCCGAACCTGGGTCACATGGGTTCAATGGGTCATTTCCATTATTTGTTTCGTCGCCATCATTGACACCATCACCGTCCGTATCTTCAGAGGTAGGATCGGTATCTGTACCAGCATCATATACTCCGTCTCCTCCTGTTTCTTCTAAATCAGGAATACCATCGCCATCACTATCCGAATCTGGATCTAATGGATCGGTATCTAGATCATCTGGAACACCATCATTATCATCGTCTGTATCATCTTGATTTAAATCGCCATCGCCATCAAAATCACAAGTATCAAATAAAGGTGCAGGATCACATGGATCGGTCGCATCTGTTTCATTATCGTCGAATAAACCATTCTGGTTAATATCCTCATCTTGATCTGAAGTACCATCACCATCGGTATCTGCTTGTGCAGGATTGAGCTCTCCTGGATCTACTTCTCCGTTCAAATTTCGATCTTCTGATCCATCAGGAATTCCATCACCATCGGTATCTGCACTTAATGGATTAGAATCTATTCCAACATCATAAGAAGCGTCTCCTCCTGTCTCTACTCCATCCGGAATTCCATCATTATCTGAATCTGAGTTTGGATTCGTTGGATTAGCATCATCTCCATCTAAAACACCATCATTATCATCATCTGGATCTTCATCGTTAATCAAACCATCGCCATCAGAGTCACAAGATCCTTCATCTTCAGCGCCTGGATCACAGGCATCTAAGGGATTCGTTTCTCCATCATCTAGCATTCCATTTTGGTTTCGATCTTCTACGCCATCATTAATACCATCTCCATCAGTATCAGGATTACTCGGATCTGTTTCTGTTCCATCAATCACTCCATTTTGATTAATATCTTCTATACCATCAGGAATATTATCATTATCCGTATCATCATCTTGTGGATTGGAATCGGTACCTACATCGTATACCCCATCGCCTCCTGTCTCATCGATATCAGAAATACCATCGCCATCAGAATCAGATTCTGGATCATATGGATCTATATCTGTTAAATCTGGAACACCATCTCCATCATCATC
>CALJIY010000403.1 GCA_937973945.1 uncultured Saprospiraceae bacterium
GTTACTGAAGTAAAGAATTTTATATTATTTCGTCATTCCTTAAAAAACTGTTTACCTAAAAATACGTAGAAATCGAATTAGGTACTGCCCTCTTAGTAATTAGTCCCGTTAATACTGTCGGGTAGTATGTCTTACGTAACAGCCAAATTTATTTGGCTAGTTCAGTTCTAGAGCAAATCAGAATCAGCCAAATAAATTTGGCGATTACGAACTACTCGGCACTATGATAACTTGAAAGACTTCTTAGGAAGGAAACCCAATTACTATTATCTTCTAGCATAACAGAAGAAAAGTGATCCGATTTAAAATATAATTTTTATGAAAAGTAAGTTTGCCCCCCTTTATGCGCTGTTTTTACTCACTTTTTTCTTAGTGAGTAATTCAAGCAACCCACCTGACGGAAGAACGGGAGCCCCTGGAGACGGAAATTGTAATAACTGCCACACCGGGAATAATGTTAACAACTTTGAAGGCATCCTAGAAATTCAAGGCTTACCAGAACAAATTACGCCAAATGCCAACTATACGGTAAAAGTAATCGCTAAAAAAACGGGTGGAGATGCGATAAGAGCAGGTTTCCAAATGGTCATTCTAGATGATGACAATCAAAATATAGGCACTTTTTCTAATCCAGGTAGCAATGCGGTTTTAAAAGAAGACCAAGGGCGTAATTATTTTGAACACAATCCAGCACAAAGATTTGAAGACCAAGAGGAAGTGAGTTGGACAGTGGATTGGACGGCTCCAGCAGAAGCTAACACAGGCATTAATATTTATGCCAACTCTATTTTTGGCAATGGGAGTGGTACTAGTGGGGACTTACAGGTGGAAACGACTATGTCTAGTGTAGTTGTAAATATAAGTGATCCTATAGTTGCTACGATCACAGAAAAAGCAGATGTTTCTTGTTTCGGCGAAACAAATGGTAGAGCAACAGTAAGTATTACTGGTGGTACAGCACCGTACAATTATGAGTGGTCGAATGGAAGTACGGGGCTTAGTGTTGATAACTTGCCTAAAGGAACTCATTCCGTTCTTGTCACAGATGCCGCTGGTACTACAGAGACGATTGAGGTGACGATAGAAGAACCAAATCCCATAACAATCGAAGTAATTAGCCAAGTGAATATTGATTGTATGAATCCAATTGGTTTAGTAGAAGTGGTTGCCTCAGGTGGTACGCCTACCTATGAATACGTCTGGGATGATATCTCAGGTGCTGCGGTATCACTACCAGTAGGAGATCACGAGGTCACGGTTACGGACGGAACAGGCTGTACCCAAACAGCCAGTGTAACAATAGATAAAAATGTATTGCTACCTCAAGTTAATGCAGGACCGAATAAGGCCTTAGATTGTAAAGAAGCACTTGTTTCGCTTGAAGGCAAAGCAGACGAAGGGCCAAATATTTCTTATTTATGGACAACAACAGATGGAAATATTCTTACAGGGGCAACGAGTTTAGAACCAATCGTAGAGGCCAAAGGAATCTATACCCTGCTTGTTTCTGATTCGGCTACGGGATGTAGTGCTTCTTCACAAGTAGAAGTTACGGAAGACTTTGAGACGCCTATTGCCGATGCAGGAACAACCAGACAACTAGATTGTTCTGAACCTTTTATAAACTTAGATGGGAGTGTATCTAGTGAGAGTAATACTTTAGTCTTTCAATGGACGAATGAGAATGGTACAAGCCTTACTCAAGCAAACAATTTAACACCAACCGTCTCAGAGGCAGGAACTTATACTTTAATCGTGACAGATACAGAAAATGGTTGTAGTAGCAGTTCTTCTGTTTCTGTTATTCCTGATGGAGCTGCCCCTATGGCTTTTGCAGGGGAAGCACAACAATTAGATTGCGAGACAAATCAATTAATACTAAATGGTAATGGAAGTGCGGGAATAGATTATATCTATACTTGGGAGACAGAAGATGGACGTATAGAAAGTGGAGAAACGACCCTTAATCCGATAGTTACACAAGAAGGTACCTATACGCTAACGGTTCGAAATAGAATTAATGGTTGCGACGCCAATTCCTCTGTAACCGTATTGGGAAATGCTCTTATAGAGGCAAACGCTGGAGGGGATGTAGCATTGACATGTTCGAGTGGTTCTAATACTACCTTGAATGGAAGCACTAGTACTCGTGGAGATAACATAAGCTATGAATGGACTACGGAAGATGGAAATATCGTAGGTGACCCTACTAGTTTTATTGTTGATATAGATGCTGTTGGCCTTTACACTTTAACGGTTCGAGACATGAATAGTGGATGCTCTGCTACTGACCAAATTATGGTTACACAGACAGATTTGATTCCTCAAATAGACGCACCGGCAACTCAAGAACTAACATGCGAATCGTCTACTATACAGCTTGAGGCAAGCACGCTAGAAGGTCCTGATATTGTGTATCAATGGATTACAGAAGATGGGCACATTGTCGGAGATGAGCGAACGCTCAGTCCCATGGTAGATGCACCAGGTACTTATAATTTAGGGGTAATCAATACCGTAAGTGGTTGTGTAAACACGGCTAGTATAGAAGTGATATTGAGTGAGGATTTACCAAGCGTTTTAGTAACTGCCTCTGCTGAACAATTGGACTGTACGACAAGGTCTATTGTATTAGACGGTTCAGGCAGTACTAGTGGAGCTAATATTTTCTATGAATGGAGTACAGCAGACGGCAATATTGTAGAGGGTAGAACTGATAATACAGCCACGATTAATGCGGGGGGACAATATAGATTGATTGTTACGAACACAACTACAGGTTGTAGTAGCTCTTATACCACGGATATTGTTGAAATTGACTTTCCTTCAGAAATAACATTTGAAGCGCCTCCTATAATAGATTGTTCCAATAATTTGGTGAGATTATCAGCGATGGTTGCTGGAGATAACTTAGCATATCAATGGAGTACAGCAGATGGAAATATAGTAGCAGGAGCTACGACACTAGCTCCTTTAGTAGATGCCCCTGGAGCATATACCTTAACCGTGTTAAAGAATAGTTGTACTTTGGTTGAAACCATAAATGTTATAGAAGAGGCTACACTAGAAATACAAGTGGAAACGCCTGATGTTTTAGATTGTAATAATCCTACGGTGGATCTAAATGTACTAGGGAATACCTCACAACTAGACTTTTTATGGAGTACGGTAGATGGAAGTATTGTTAGTGGAGAAGGAACAGATAGAATTAGTGTAAATGCAGCAGGTAGCTATGAAGTGTTGGTAATTGATCCAAGTAATGGTTGTACTGGTTCTAGTATTTTTGAAGTACAAGACCAAGGCTTATTCGTTATTCTGGATACTATAATCGGAAATTCTGCCACAGTACTGGTAGACGGTGGTGTAATACCATACGCTTACGAATGGAGTACGGACCCGGTACAAACTTCTGTTACCGCTAATAATCTAGACAACGGCACTTACACTGTAACCATAACAGATGCCGAGGGCTGCAGCATTTCGGCAACTTCAACGATAGGTATGTCTACAAGTGTTGCTGATATTAATTCTCTAATCATTTATGAGTTGTTCCCCAATCCTGCCAATACGTCTTTAAGCATTGAAGCTGATTTTAATCAGAGGGAAGAAGGCAGCGTGCGTATATTTAATATATTAGGAAAGGAGTATTGGCGACAGCCATTTAATACGAACAACTTACAGGTGCTGGTCGATGTTACGGCTTGGGAGTCAGGCGTATATTTTATACAATTAGAAACGACAGAAGGAATACGAGTAAAGGAATTAGTAGTAGGAAAGTAAGGTGGAAAGTTCAAACATAAGTGCTAAGTTCAAGATCAATACTAACAGGAAGCTGGTTTTGATCTTGAACTTGTTACTTAAATTTCTATTCTTTAATTTCTTTCTTGTCAGCCTCTCTCATACCTTCCTTGATTTCACTTTCAATCGTAGCACGAGCGCTATTAAATTCCTTGATACCTTTTCCAACGCCACGCATTAATTCTGGAATTTTCTTACCACCAAATAACAATAAGACGACAAAAAGGATCACAAATATCTCTGTACCCCCTGGTAAAAATGCTAAAAATATAGATTCCATGATTTATGTTTTTAATTTTCGTTCTTGAACACTGAATCTGCTAAAGAACTATTTTAGTATAGTCGTGATGTTGTATTAGATAATTTAAATCACCGCTATTACACAAAGTTAAGGTTTTTTGCGTCTAAGACAAATCAAATAATTTTACGGTCTGTTTATTTTTTCAAGCCAATCTCCCTTAATCGTTCATCTAAGTAACCACCAGCGGTAATAGGCTCGTATTGTATTGGATTTTCTGCAGTTACACACTGATCCAAACAGTTTAAGTCCATATTGCTTTTAGGATGTAAAAAGAAAGGAATAGATAGACGAGGTTTATGCCATTCTTCTTTTGGCGGATTGACAACCCTATGTGTCGTAGATTTAAGGTAATTATTGGTCAAACGCTGGAGCATATCTCCTACGTTAATAACAATTTCATCCTCCTCTGGCATGATTGCTTGCCAAACACCGTCATTATCCAATAATTGTAAACCACCAGCAGAAGCACCAACTAATAAGGTGATTAAATTAATATCTTCGTGCTGCTCTGCTCGAATGGCAGACTTTGGGGCTTGTGTAATTGGTGGATAATGAATAGCTCGTAGGATACTATTCCCATTATGAATTTTTCTAGAAAAATAATTTTCTGGTAAGTTTAAATGGATGGCAATTGCTTCCAATAAAGCACCACCAGATTTTTCAAAAGCTTTATATAATTGAAGCCCCAAATCTAAAAAGTTATCAATTTCAGCTACATAGACGTTTTTTGGTGTATTAGAACGAAGCGGAATATCTCCCTCTACATCTTGGCCAATTTGAAAGAATTCTTTTAAATCTGGAACATTAGAATGCTTGGCATGTTCTGTCCCAAAAGAGGTATAGCCTCGTTGTCCAGCAAGACCAGCGATTTCATATTTTCGTTTATTATCAATAGGTAAAGCAAAAAAAGCTTTAGAAGCAGCGTAGAAATCATCAATTAATTGTTGAGAGACTCCATGGTTTTTGATGGCGACAAAGCCAATTTCATGAAAAGCATTTCCTAAAGTCTCTACAAAAGCTTTTTTTTGTGTAGCATTGCCTGTCGTAAATTGAGCGAGGTCGAGTGCAGGAATCGTACGTTTAGACATAATTTAAGATTTGATGAAGTATAATGCAAAAATATTGCTTTTTGGAGAACATACGGTCATAAAGGGCTCACAAGCACTAGCTATGCCTATTACCAAGCATTTTGGTTCTTGGCAATATGCCTTTGATTCTATGGAAAAGCAAACCTTGCAGCAAAAATTACCACTATTAGTACAATATTTAAACGAACAAAGTTTGGATAGCGTATTGGATTTAGCTAGTTTTTCGAAAGAACTTCAAGCGGGCTTATATTTTAAATCTAACATTCCAACTGGATATGGCATGGGGAGTTCTGGAGCTTTATGCGCTGGAATCGTTGATCGATATCAATTACAACTACCTAAAAGCTACGCTAAATTAAAACAGTTATTTGGCCAAATGGAAAGCTTTTTTCATGGTACTAGTTCGGGGATGGATCCGTTGGTTTGTTATTTAAATTATCCAGTACTATTCTCAAGTAATGGAGAGGTGGATCGAGTAGATTTAAGGCCATTAGGAGCTTCTAAAAAAGGAATGGATCGAGCTATTTTTTTATTAGACACCCATATTCAGAGAGAAACAGCCCCCTATGTCAATGGATTTTTAAAACGATGTGAACAATCGGCATATAATGAGCAATGTAAAGAAGAATTAGTACCTTTAGTTAATCAGGCGATTCAAGATACGATGGTTGGAAATTGGGAAAAATTATACCAATCTTGGGAAGGTGTTAGCTACTTACAATATGACCTTTTTGATTTTATGATACCAGATGCGTTTAAGGAAATTTGGTTGCAAGGATTAAAGAGTGATGCCTTTAAATTAAAAATTTGTGGTGCTGGCGGTGGTGGATTCTTACTAGGAATTTGTGATGATTTTAAGCAAATGGAACAAGTAATACCTCATTCTTTGATAAGGGTTGTGTAACGCCTTAATAGAATATACTTAAACTCAGAATGATGGAACCCAGTCAAAACAGAATCTTAGTAGTAGACGAACAAACCCATCTATGTTTTCCAACATTAGATTATACAGCGGAACTATTCCAATTAATTCAAACCAATAGAGCCTTTCTAGAACAATACTTACCTTGGATACCTAACATGCAAAAAGAATGGCATGCCCAACGTTTTTTAAAAGAGGCAAGAATGATGAATAAAGGAAAACAAAGATTGACCACCTTGATTATTCATCAATCCGAATTGGCTGGGGCAGTATCTTTAGTTCATCTTGACTTGCCTAACAAAAGAGCAGAAATGGGGTATTGGCTGAAAGAGGATTTACAAGGCCAGGGGATTATGACTCGTTCTTGTAGTCGATTAATTCGCTATGCATTTACGGGGCTGCATTTAAATCGAGTAGAAATGAGAATGATTGCTAGCAATAATAGTAGTAAAAAAATACCATTGCGTTTAGGTTTTGAATTGGAGGGAATTCTAAAAGAATACCAAATAAGTAAGGCAGGGCATTTTGAAAACGTAGAAGTGTATGGCTTGCTAAAAAAAGATTGGAATGGCACAAAATAAAAACTATAAAGGCAACAATAACAAAGGGCAATCTAGGAATAATGATAAACGTCCACCTAGAGATCAACAAAGGTCCCCTAATCATGATGGTAGGGATGGCGCAAAAAAAGAAGATCGTTCTGGAGGGAAACCATCCAAGCCATCTTCGAACAATGATCTATTATGGTTTTCTGTAGTGATGGCGCTTGTAGCAGGTAGTTTTTTATTTAATAGATTTTATTTAGCGCCTAAAAGACCAGGTGTATATAATCCAAATTATAAGAGTCCTCCTTTTAGGAAAGAAGGAAACCTAACCTTTATTGATGCACAAGCTAAGCACCGAATTATAGAGATAGATGTAGAAATTGCAGATAGACTAGTGGAGCAGAATAGAGGCTTAATGAATCGGCGTTTTTTACCAGCAAACGGGGGAATGTTATATGCCTATAAAGAGTCTGCGCCAAGAACTTTTACTATGCAGAATATATTTCTTAGTTTGGATGTTTTATTTATTAATACAGATCAGGAAATAACAAGAATTGCAGAAGAACGACCTCCTTTGTCTCCAGCTTCTATTCCTTCCGGTGGGAAGGCACAGTATATGTTATTAGTACAAGGTGGATTTTGTAAAGCGTTTAATATTCGAGTTGGAGATCATATTGAATTTTAATTTTCAAAATCACTAGTTTCTTCTACTACCTTAGCAGCTACTTTATAGTAATTTACCCCAGCCCCGTATACCCATCCTTCATGCCCTTTTTTGGTTCTTATTTTAATCCAAGGTTCATCTGCGATATAGGTACCCATATTAATTTTCTCTTTAAAATCAGAGACCTCATTTAAAAAATATATAGGCTCGTTTAAGGTCAATTCTTTTACAATAGAACTATCTCGAGTTGGACCAGTTCGCAACTTTAAGCCATCAACCACAGCGTATAATAGCGCTACTTCCTTAATAATCGTTTTTGTTTTAGGTACTTTTTTTACAGGTTTATCGCTAGGTGTTGGAGCAATTTCTTTTTGAACTACTGTCGTATCTACTATTTCTTTGGGCGTGTTAAGGGCCGCTTCTTGCTCGTATTTAGACTGGGTGACGCTACATTTAGACACCGCCCAAAATAAAAAGCAAGCAAAGAATGACCCAATGAGAATTAATTCCATGTTAGGGATACGGTCTTTTTCTTCAGTTTTTTTTGCTTTACTCATAATTGTTTAGTCTTACTGTGGGATCTTTTAAGAACTTCTGTATTCAAAAATAGAACCTTTATGATAAATATAAGCTGATTTATTTATTTTTACGCTAACATGCTACAGGTTGCCTTTCTACAACCTAACTAAATCTAACAGATACACACTACTAGACATTGTAAAGAATAGAGAACAGAGAGCAGAGAATAGAGATACATTTCGTTTAAAAGATGACCAAATTTCGTTGTTTGCAAACGGAATAAAATCTCTGTTCTCGCTTCTCTGCTCTCTGTTCTAATTCAATATCCAGGTGTGTATCTAACATACACGCTTTTCAAATGAATGACAGTTTATATAAAATTGCATTAACTAAAATCCCAAAAGTGGGTCCAGTAACGGCTAAAAACTTAGTAAGTTATTGTGGGGGGATACAATATGTTTTTGAGGCAAGGAAAAAAGAACTGCTAGCCGTTCCTGGAGTAGGAGAGGGGATTGCTCGACATATCCTTGAAAAAAATTATTTCAAAGAAGCGGAAGCAGAACTGACCTTTATCGAAAACCAAGGTATTCAGCTACTATCTTTTCTCGATGATGCCTACCCCAATCGCTTGAAACCTCTCGATGATGCCCCACTGCTGCTTTATTATAAAGGAACAGCAGATTTAAACCATCCTAGAATTGTCTCTATAATAGGTACTCGAAAACCTTCCGTTTTGGGAATTGCTACTTGCGAGCAATTGGTGGAAGACTTAGCCGATTATGGCGTAATGATCGTGAGTGGCTTGGCGTATGGCATTGATGTGACCGCCCATAAAAAATCTGTGGAAAGAGCTATTCCAACAATTGGCGTATTAGGCCATGGATTGAAACAAATTTATCCGGCACAACACCGCTCTATTGCACAGCAAATGATAGAGAACGGTGGATTATTAACAGAATTCACTAGCAATACTGGACCAGAAAGGGAACATTTTCCGATGCGTAATCGAATTGTAGCAGGAATGTGTGATGCGGTTATCGTTGTAGAAACGGCGAGAAAAGGAGGATCTATGATTACGGCAATGATTGCTAATGAATATAATAAAGATGTGTTTGCTTTTCCTGGCCGAATTAATGATTTGAGCAGACAAGGATGTAACCATCTGATAAAAACCCATAAGGCGGCATTAATTGAAAGTGCTAAAGATATTGGCTACATCATGCGTTGGGAAGAGCAGCAAAATAAAGGCGTACAACGCCAATTATTTGTAGAACTGAATGACCAAGAGCAACTGATTGTCGATTTGTTAAAAGACAGTAATGAAATAGGGATTGATAATCTGTCTTATGAAACGAAAATTCCCAATAGCCGACTAGCATCCATTTTATTAAATTTAGAATTTCAAGGTATAGTAAAAACAATGCCCGGGAAGCGGTATTTGTTAGTAAGATAAGTACTTGTTTAAGAATAAAAACAAACAAAAAAATGCATAAAACAACATTATTATTCGCTATCCTACTAATAATAGGAGCTTGTGAAACCAATCAAAAAATAACGACCCCAACCTTGGCGCCAAGACCGGCACAGCAAAGATCTGTTTCAGAAGCACCTAAGAATATTATTTTAATGATAGGGGATGGAATGGGCTTAACACAGATCACAGCAGGGATGTATGCTAATAACAATAGTCTGTATTTAGAAGAATTTCCAGTAGTAGGACTACAAAAAACGTATGCTTATGATGATCTCATAACAGACTCAGCAGCTAGTGCAACAGCAATGGCCTGTGGCGTAAAAACGTATAATGGTGCCATAGGTGTGAATCCTGACACAGTAAGGGTAGTTAGTATTCTAGAGCAAGCAGAAGCCAATGGTAAAAAAACGGGTTTGGTAGCTACGTCTACAATTGTGCATGCAACACCAGCCTCATTTATAGCACATCAGCCCTTACGAAAGATGTACGATGAAATCGCTGCAGATTTCTTAAAAACAGATATAGACTTCTTTTTAGGAGGCGGTAAAAAATATTTTGATGGACAAAGAGAAGATGAAACAAGTTTGATTCCTGCTTTAGAAGCAAAAGGGTATACCGTAGGAGATATGGCTAGCGCTGAACTAGAAGATATGGATGTGATGGCTGCTGATAAATTTGCCTACTTCACGGCTAATGATTCTCCTATTCCTGTGGAGGCAGGAAGAGATTACTTAACAGAAGCCAGTAAGAAGGCCACCGCTTTTTTAGATTCAAAAAGTACAAATGGTTTCTTTTTAATGATAGAAGGTTCTCAGATTGATTGGGGCGGCCACGCCAATGAGACGAATTACATTGTAACAGAAATGAAAGATTTTAACCAAACAATTGGTGCCGTATTAGCATTTGCAAAAGCAGACCAAGAGACCTTGGTTATTGTAACAGCAGATCATGAAACAGGTGGATTTGCTATTAATCCTAAATCTAGAATGGATAGTATAGCTGGTGCTTTTACAAGTACTTATCATACAGCTACAATGGTTCCAGTATTTGCTTATGGACCTGGCTCGGAAGCGTTCAGCGGGATTTATGAAAATACGGCGATCTATGAAAAAATGCGAAGTGCTTTTAAATTTGAAAAAGAATAAAAAATCCCGAAGGGGGAACCTTCGGGATCAAAGTGTTTTCTCAGTATGTTAATATAAGGAACTGAATAGTGTTTCCACTACCAGCATAGTTGCGATATAGAGATATTAGACTATTGTTTTAAACGTCTAGTGTTTGTGAGTTGTGTGTTTTAGTAACTAGGCAGGTGCGCCGTTTTATGGTATGCTTTGAAGGCAAGAAGTGTCAGTATACTATTATTCAAAATAGATGCCAATAATTTGTAATGTTATTACTATATCAGTTAAGGGTATCTATAAATGTTTGAACGGTCGGATATAGGAGATAAGCGGTTTGTGTCATTCCATATGCGAATTTTAACAGGTAAGCTATTTTGCTATTTCCTAAATTATGAACTCTTTAAAACAACTTAGGAGCTTTGAAAAAATAAATTTACCAATTCTGAAATATGAATAAACGCAGTTTATGAACCTCAAAGAGGATG
>CALJIY010000404.1 GCA_937973945.1 uncultured Saprospiraceae bacterium
TTCAGGTTCAGCAGGCGCAAGTGCAGCAGGTTATACCATTCCAAGTTTAGTAGCAGGTACTTATACCGTAACTGTTGCAGATTACCATGGTTGTTCTGCTAGTCAAGCGGTGGTAGTAGGTGCAGGAAGCGGTAGCAGTATTACAGCAACTGCATCAGGTGCCCATGGATCATGTGGACAAAGTGGTTCTATTAATGTAGCTATCAGCGGTGGTGTTGCAGGCTATACAATCAACTGGGTCGGCCCAGCAACAGCTTTTGAAAGAGTTACAACAAGTAATTATACGATACCAAATTTACCAGCAGGTACCTACTCATTGACAATTACGGATGCGAATGGTTGTTATACAACAACAACAGCAACGGTAGGCGCAAGTGCAGGTTCTACAGTAGGTTTATCGGTAGTAGGAACGAATGGAAGTTGTGGATCAGCTGGTTCAGCAGCAGTAAGTATTACTGGTGGTACACCAAATTATACCGTTAGTTGGTCAGGTACGAGTTCTGGTTCCGCAGGAGCTACATCAGCAGGCTATACGATTCCAAGCTTAGGCGCTGGAAGTTATACAGTGACTGTAACAGATGCCAATGGTTGTGCTGCTAGCCAAGTAGTAACAATTAGTAGTGGGGCGAATGCTTTAGCAGTAAGTGCGGCACCAACAAATGGGACATGTGGTAACACAGGTTCAATTGGAGTGACTATGAGTGGTGGACAACCAAATTATACAGTTAGTTGGTCAGGCGCTTCTACAGGTTCTGCTACAGCAGGAAGTGGAGGTTATACTATTCCGAATTTAGTAGCAGGTGATTATACAATAATGGTAACAGACTATTATGGTTGTACTGCGACTACTACTGCAAATATCCGAAGTATGTCTAGCAGTGTATCA
Organism: uncultured Saprospiraceae bacterium; assembly: GCA_937973945.1. Classification (GTDB taxonomy): domain Bacteria; phylum Bacteroidota; class Bacteroidia; order Chitinophagales; family Saprospiraceae; genus JAFMDF01. Next base: position 887 of record CALJIY010000404.1, read on the forward strand.
GGCACGATCCAAGCAGTTGCGGGCACTTGTGGCAATAAAGGTGGTATTTACGTCGAGGCTACAGCTGGTGTTAAACCATATACAGTAAGTTGGTCAGCGTCTGATTTTGAATACCTTACAGGAAATAGTTATACCATTCCAAATTTAGCAGCAGGTAGCTATACGGTAGTATTATCGGATGCGAATGGATGTTTTATTTCTAAGGATATCGTTGTAGGAAATAGTAGTAATAGCACCGTAAGTATTAGCTTAGCACCAAGTAGTGCTAGTTGTGGAGGAACTGGTAGCATAGCAGTTGCTATTACAGGTGGCTTACCAAATTATACAGTTAGTTGGTCTGGTCAAGCTTCAGGTTCAGCAGTTGCTACATCTGCGGGTTATACCATTCCAAGTTTAGCAGCAGGTACTTACTTAGTATTAGTAACGGATGCGAATGGATGTACGACTAGCCAATCTGTTGCTGTGGCAACATCAGGTGACGGTACAGTAGATTTTGACATGCAGTCTAATCATGCTGTTTGTTCTACTATCAGTGAGATAGCTGTAACAATCAAATCTGGTAAGCCAGATTATACAGTTAGCTGGACTGGTCCTGTTAGCAATTCAATAAAAGTATCAGGTACCTCTTACACTATTGGAAACTTAACAAATGGTACTTATCAAATTACGGTAAAAGATGCGGATGGCTGTTCCTCTTCTAAAGAGCTTACGCTTGAAGGTGGAGGTGGTGCTCCTACGGTTGACTTTACTTATAGTGTATCTGGTAAGCAAGTTCAATTTAAGAGCGCCTCTTCTCTAGGTACTAGTGCATGGTCTTTTGGCGATACTTATACTTCTACAGAAACTAATCCATTACATACGTATCAAAAATCAGGCACTTATAATGTTTGTTTGGATGTTACGAATAACTGTGGTACTTCTCAGAAGTGTTTAGATGTAGTGATTGACGACAGTTTAACAGATGAGGGAGATGGTAACCAAGTAGCAGCAGGCGCTAGTGTGACCATAGCGACTATGTCTGGAGCTACAGGTACGGTGCTTCAATTACCAGTTACGGTAGAGAATTGTGGTCGATTAGCTACCTTCTCTGGTGTGTTTAAAGTAGAAGATGAATCTGTATTGACTATTAACGGTATTAGTCCAAGTGCGATTAGTCCTCAATACAATAGAGAAAATAATACATTTAGTTTCTTTAGTACAGGTGAAGGAACAGAGATTACAAGTGAGACTGTTTTATTCTATATCAATGTAGAATTAAAAGGTAAAAACGGTGAGGCTACGAAGGTACAAATCATTGATGGTCGAGCAGACTTAGAAATGACTTGTACAGACGGAGATAATACTGGTCCAGTAAAACCAAACATTACGATGGGTGAAATCAGTATCGGATCTAGCTTAACTGCTACCGTAACTGGTCAAGTATACACTTACTGGGGAGAAGGTATTGAGGAAACGCAAATTACTATTGCAGGACAAGAATACCATAGCGATAATATGACTACAGAATTAGGTACTTACGAAGCTAAGGATATACCTATGAATGTGGAATATAAGATTACACCATCTAAAGATGGTTCGCCATTGAATGGAATTTCTACTTATGGTTTATTTGTGGCTCAGAAATACTTATTGGATTATGATCCAAAAGAGATCACTTCTCCATACCAGGTAATTGCCATGGATGCAAACTGCGATAATCGTTTTACTACCTATGATCTATTTGTTTTACAACAATTAGTAATTGGTAATATCACAGAATTCCCAGATTGTCCATCTTGGGTATTTGTAAGAGCAGATCAAGAATTCCCTGAAGACTTTACAGACAAGAATGTATTCCCTTACGAAAATTCATATGAAATGATGATGGATCAAGATGGGGAAGCTGATTTTGTCGGCGTTAAAGTAGGAGATATTCTTGGACGAGCGATGGCTAGTAACCAAAGCTTCACACAAGCTTCTTCTAGAAGTAAGGACAAGATGCCTTTACAAGTATCTAGAAATACCATTGCTAAAGGAGAAGAAGTTGAGTTGACATTCACTAGTGCTCAATTTGAGGATATGGTTAGTTACCAGTTAGGTTTACAATATGATCCTTCTAAATTAGAAGTATTAGAATTCGTACCAACAGCAAAAGCAGATTTAGCCAACACAATTGCAGGTGTTCAAAGAAACCAAGTTAATGTAAGTTGGTACCATGCAGCAGGTAATGGATTGACCATATCTAATAACGAGGCTTTATTTACTTTAAAAGTAAGAGCTAAGGAGGATATTGAAAATATCAGCGACTTGTTAACTGTTTCTGATAACTTTGACTCTGAAGCTAATAGCACTGAAGATGTATTCGGATTTGAATTATTAGCTGCTACAAATACTAGTGCTGGAACGTTTGAATTAGCTCAAAATAATCCAAACCCATTCAATAGTAGTACAACTATTACTTTTGAATTACCAGTAAGTAGTGAAGTGAGCTTAGTAGTGAGAGATCAATTCGGAAGAACCGTTACTACGATACAGCAAGCTTTTGAAAAAGGTAAAGGCCAATTGCAATTAGATCGAGGCGATCTTACAGCAGGCGTTTACTACTATACTTTAGAAGCAGGTGACTTTACAGCAACTAAGCGAATGCTTATTATTGAATAATATGTAGAAATGATAAAAGGCTTGGCGGCATTGTCGCCAAGCTCATTTTACAGATCGTAAAAAATCGGTATCAGTCAAAAGACTGGTACCGATTTTTTTTTGCAATAAGTTATTCCTTATATTAGCAAAAAATAAACAATAGACTTGTTCCTAAATAAGGAATACTTATATGAATTATAGATTTTTTTGCTAGTTTTCTCCAAAAAAATCAGTGCATAGCGCAGCTACGGACTTATTTTTTGGAGATGAACTAGATTCGGGGAATCTAGTGACCTGCTTGCGGATGGGATGCTAGCGGAAAAGATATTTTCATATAGGTGTTAATTATTTGGAAATAAGTCTAATTTAAATCGAGAATCATGATTCACCAAATCAAAAACTTACTTTGCTGTAGTATATTATTACTGACTTTTTCTAGCTGTGCCGTTGGACAACGGACCGCGAAGACCCTTCCAACTGAAAAAGAGCAAATCCTTAAAGAATTAGATGCTCAATTTGATAAGTATAGCGACATTGCTCAACAAATATGGAATTGGGCAGAGTTAGGCTACCAAGAAGAAAAGAGTTCTGGTTTACTCCAAGAAACCCTAAAAGAAGCTGGTTTTACGATCGAGGCAGGAGTAGCAGATATACCTACAGCCTTCGTTGCTTCTTATGGTAGTGGCCAACCTGTGATCGGTATATTAGGAGAGTTTGACGCTTTGCCAGGTATTTCCCAACAAGCGACAGCGGAGAAACAAGCAGTAGAAGAGGGTGGGGCAGGTCATGCATGTGGTCATCACTTATTTGGTACCGCATCAGCTGCGGCTGCTATCGAAGTGAAGAAATGGTTACAACAATCTGGAAAATCTGGAACTGTTCGCTTTTACGGAACACCTGCTGAAGAAGGTGGTGCAGGAAAAGTATATATGGTAAGAGCAGGTTTATTTGATGATGTAGATGCAGTTTTACACTGGCACCCAAGTAGCAGTAATGGAGCGAGTGCCTCTTCTTCCTTATCTAACAAATCTGCGAAATTTCGTTTCTATGGACAAGCCGCTCATGCTGCTGGCGCACCTGAAAGAGGACGATCTGCCTTAGATGCTGTGGAAGCGATGAACTATATGGTCAACATGATGAGAGAGCATGTACCCTCCGAATCTAGAATTCATTATGTCATTACAAGAGGTGGTGAAGCGCCTAATGTAGTGCCTGCTTTTGCAGAAGTATTTTATTATACTAGACATCCTGAAATGCAGGAAGTTCGTAGTTTATTTGAACGGACAGTACAAGCAGCAGAAGGGGCTGCCTTAGGGACAGGCACCAAAATGGAGTATGAGGTCATTCATGGTTTATATAATGTACTACCCAATGTAACACTCGCTGAACTGATGCATGAAAATTTACTAAAGGTAGGTGGAGTCAATTATACGTCAGAAGAAATTGCCTTTGCCAAAGAAATTATAGCCACTTATCCAGATAAAAATGCGGACATAAAGGATGCAGCAACTGTTCAGCCTTTTGAAGTTAGAAGAAGAGGGACGGGAGGATCTACAGATGTGGGCGATGTGAGTTGGGCGGTCCCAACGGCTGGTATGCGTTCTGCTACCTGGGTGCCAGGCACAGGGGCGCATAGCTGGCAAGCGGTCGCTGCTGGAGGCATGAGCATTGGCAAAAAAGGGATGATTGTTGCTGCGAAGACCATCGCCTTAACTGCCTTAGATATTTATAATGATCCAAGCGTTACAGATAAAGCTAAAAAGGAATTGGTGGAAAGTAGGGGAGAGGGATTTGTTTATAAATCTTTACTAGGAGATCGTATGCCGCCTTTGGATTATCGGAAGTAATATTAGAAATTTAAGGTTAACGAAATAATAGCTAATGGGAAGGTAATAATCAAT
>CALJIY010000405.1 GCA_937973945.1 uncultured Saprospiraceae bacterium
ATATACCTGTACGGTGACTGTCAACAACCTTCACGACCTACAAAAATCCATATAGCTACGAAGTAGCTCGCACTGGAGATAGAATGCAATTAGTAAAAAAAGTCAACGTCTAGATACACGACCTACAAAGATCCAAAAAAATCCGTGTAGCTACGAAGTAGCTCCGCGTTGAATTATGTCTTATAAGCTACCTAGTTTTTCTTAAGTTGACGACATTCTATTAGAAAAGACCCTTGATAATTAGGTCAATAACGACGAAATCTTGGTGGCAGACATTTTAAAAATGGCTGACACCTTTTCGTAGACCCAAGTATCAGCCACTTTCTAAGTGTCTGCTACTAAGAGTCCGTCTCTTAGCCTGACGGGTATGGTTACAAACTTCGACGATCCGTTAGAAATATTTAGTTTAATAAAGCAACGAAATAGCTTCTATTTTTAAACGATTCCGATCTCTATTCCCAGCTCGCCTGACGGCAGTCGGGCTGGTCTGCTCTCGCTTCTCTGTTCTTTTCATACCACCCGCTTCATTAAACGTTGTCCTAAATGCTTTAATACCAACTGGTGGCTATGGGCAATATGTAATTTTGGAATAATATCGAAAGCGGCTTCCGTGTAGGCATTTACTTGATTTTGCAAGAAACTTGGAGCACCACTTTCTATAAATAATTCTTTTACCAAGGCTACTTTTTTGTCCGCTTGAATGATGGCATTATTATCATATAAGGCTTCTAATTGTTTGGCCTTTTCTTTAGGTAAATTTTCCAAAGCCTTAATATATAGGTAAGTCTTTTTATTCTCTACAATATCTTTTCCAATAGCCTTTCCAAAAGTACTCGCAGTACCAAAGGTATCTAAATAATCATCTTGTAGTTGAAAGGCTATGCCTAGGTTTTGCCCAAATAAACCAAGGTTACGTATGTCTTCTTCGCTTGCCTCTGCCACGATTGCGCCCATTTGCATGCAGGTAGCTAAACCAATGGCAGTTTTAGATTCTATCATCGTCAGGTATTCTTTTTCACTCACCACTTTTTGTCGTTCAAAATCTATATCGTACTGTTGCCCTTCACAAGCTTGCAAAGCAGTTTTATTGAATAATTTAAATAATTTTTTAAATACCCCGCCTTCATAATTTTCAAACAATTGATAGGCTTGCACCAACATCATATCGCCAGAAAGGATAGCCGTATTCAAATTCCACTTGGTATGAATCGTCTCTTTTCCTCGCCTAATAGGGGCATTATCCATAATGTCATCATGCACTAGCGTGAAATTATGTGCGATTTCAATAGCTAGTGCTGCATCCAATGCCTTCTTATAGGACGTACCATATAATTCCGCAGTCATTAGGGTCAACACGGGACGCAGTCGTTTGCCACCACTATTAAGGATATACGAAATAGGTTGATATAAACTTTCGGGTGCCTTTATTTGGACCTTTTTATTGAGGTATTGATTGATTTCGTTTTGATAAAAAGCGATGGATGCTAGCATATGTATGTTTTTAGAAGTCAGAGGTTTGAATAGATCATTTTATTGTCAGAGGTCAGACCGTCAACTCCGTTTGACTGTCAGATGTCAGACGTATAATGTTGACCACTTGACGCTTCTGACAGCGCAGCGATCTGACAGCGCAGCGATCTGACAGCGCAGCGATCTGACAGCGCAGCGATCTGACAGCGCAGCGATCTGTTTAATTAATTTCTGACCTAAAAATACATATTATTTATCGAACTTTCAATATTTTCTGAAACTTTAGAAACAATAGTTGAAATTATAAAAACTGCATTACTTTTTCCAGAGCTGGAAAATGCTGATCCTTTCTCCAGGCAATAGATAAAATGGCTCTTTGTTTGATTTTATGGAGCTGAATGACTTGGATGTCGATTGCTTTTTCCACGTCTAGCGTTAGTGAAATGGGTACGATGGCAACTCCTAGTCCATTTTCTACTAATCTAAATATGGTATTTGCATGAATAGATTTATGGGACACTTTTGGGTCAAAGCCTGCATCTGAAAAAATGCTCATGATATTATTATAGTAGGTAGAACTATAATCACTTGAAAAAAGGATAAATGGCTCTTTGTCGAATTGTCGTAGCGATTTGAAGTTGGAAGCTTGGATAGGGTGGTTCTTAGGAATCACTAATGCGAAATGTTCTTTTTGGATAGGTCGTATGGCAATAGGCGTTGACACTTCTTGTAATCTCACAAAGCCTAAATCTATTTGGTTATTTTGTAGTGCGCTTACTTGTGCTTTATTAGACATTTCATCGAATACGAAATGGATATTTGGAAACTGTGCGGTACATTTTTTTATCAAATTAGGGATCACTTCTTGCATAGCAGAACCAACAAATCCAATTCTAATTTCTCCTTCTAATCCAGCCTCTATTACTTTAATTTGGCTGAATGTTTGGTCTAAATAACCTGACAAATAATTAGCTCGGATTTTTAAATATTCACCACTTGGGGTGAGTCGTACATTTCTACGATCTCGTTCTAACAAGCTAACGCCGAGCTGTGTTTCTAAATGTTGGATTTGTTTACTTAAGCCTGGTTGAGAAATATATAGCTTTTCAGCCGCTTTACGGAAGTGTAACTCTTGGGCTAAAACGCGGAAAGATTGCAAATATTTTAAATCCAATTGATTGCTCATAGTTATTATTTGATATAAAAATAGACTTTGTAGTTATCAAAAGTAAGCATAACTTCCCAATGAATTAAAGGAAGAATCCTGTTTTTATTTAACCTTTAGTTTTTGAAAAGGGGTGTCTTAAGCCCCAATTCAATAGAGAGAATCATTTTACCATTGGGCCATGCAGTTTCTGTTGGTTTCAATGGTAATTTTTTTTAATTCAAATTTTTTCTAAGAGTTAATCTAAATACACCACTTATGAATTCATCCTTTTCATATGGGGAAGACCATCTGACGGCAGGAAAAGCTCTTCAAATAGCTAGAGGTGAATTACAAGGAATTATCAATCAAGATAGTAAAGAAAGAATTAATAAAAGCCGATTGATTGTTGAACAGATAGCAAAAGGAGCGGAGGCAGTCTATGGCATTAATACAGGATTTGGTCCACTGTGCAGCACCATGATTTCCGTTGAAGATACGGCTACCTTACAATATAATATTTTAAAAAGTCATAGCGTAGGGGTGGGGAATCCGATTCCAAAGGAAATTGCCAAGTTAATGCTGATCTTAAAAATGCACTCCTTGGCACAAGGCTTTTCTGGAATTGCTTTATCTACGCTAGAACGGATTCAATGGCACATTACACAAGATATTATTCCTGTTGTTCCCGAAAAAGGTTCGGTTGGGGCGTCGGGTGATTTGGCGCCTTTGGCACATTTATTTTTACCACTAATTGGCTTAGGAAAAGTTATTTATAAAGGACAAGAAGTATCTACCGCTGAGCTATTTCAAAAAGAAAAGATGGAATCTATTTCTTTAGGAGCAAAGGAAGGCTTGGCGTTAATAAACGGAACTCAATTCATTGCAGCATATGCCGTGAAAGTTGTAGAAAAATTGCATAGTTGTTTAAGTCAAGCAGATTTGATTGGTGCGTTGATGCTGGAAGGCTTGTTAGGTTCTGCTAGTCCTTTCATGGCAGAATTACATCAATTGCGCCCTTACAAAGGGAACCAGCATGTGGCACAGCGCATGCGACATTTATTAGAAAATTCTGCTATTGGAAAATCTCATGAAAACTGTGATCGGGTTCAAGATCCATACTCTTTGCGTTGTATGCCTCAAGTGCATGGAGCTTCCCGTACAAGTTGGCTACATCTCAAAGAATTATTAGAAGTAGAACTGAATTCAGTGACGGATAACCCTGTTATTATCCATGAGTCGCTAACGATTAGCGGAGGTAATTTTCATGGACAGCCCTTGGCTATTCCCTTAGATTATGCTTGCATCGCTGCATCAGAGATCGGTAATATATCTGATAGAAGAACCTATCTCTCTTTAATGGGCGTCGCAAAAGGCGTTCCTAAATTATTAATGGAAAATGCGGGTTTAAATTCTGCCTTTATGATGTTGCAATATACCACTGCTGCCTTGGCGAGTGAGAATAAAGGCTTGTGTTTTCCTGCGAGTGCAGATAGTATTCCAACGTCTATGGGACAAGAGGACCATGTAAGTATGGGGTCTATTGGTGGTAGAAAAGCATTGTCTGTAATAGAAAATGTAGAAAAGATATTGGCCATAGAGTTAATCTGCGCCGCCCAATCTTTTGATTATCATCACCCTTTGCAATCTGGTGCTATTTTAGAAGCCATTCATAAATATTTTAGATCAGAAATTAGCCATGCCGAAGAGGATAGAGTCTTTGCCGATGATATAGAAAAAGCGATTGCGATTATAGAAAATCAAACGATATTAGACATTGCGGAGCAAACTAGTCACAGTACTGGTGCGGTATTAAAAACAGATTTTGAAACTTTGTTTGAAACTTATTAAACTTTTCAATTTCGTTTAACGACTTTTGATTTTTTATTTTGAAACGAAACCCTTTAATAATGAAATTCCCAGAAAAATTATTTGCTTGTTGGCATCCCGTAGCTTATAGTAAAGAAGTAAAAGATTCGCCGTATGGCACGTTCTTACTAGATCAAGCAATTGTTATATGGAGAAGCAGCGACGGCACAACACACGCTATGAGAGATTTATGTATCCATCGAGGAACGGCGCTTTCTTTAGGTTGGGTTAAGGACGATTGCTTGGTTTGCCCATATCATGCATGGGAATATGATAAAAAGGGGGCCTGTGTGTTTATTCCCCAAGCACCAGATGCTCAGATTCCAAAAAAAGCCAATACGCCGACCTATCATTGTCAAGAAAAATTTGGCTTAGTTTGGGTTGCTTTAAAAGATCCAGTTTATCCACTACCAGATATACCAGAGTATGAAGATGGTTCCCATAAAATTGTTGAAACAGGGCCATTTAATTGGAAAAGTGATGCGTCCAGACAAGTAGAAAATTTTACGGATTTTGGACATTTTCCTTGGGTGCATCCAGGTTTATTAGGGGATAAGGAACGACCAGAAGTGCCTGACTATAAAGTGCTTAGAGATGGTGCAGTATTACATTATTCTGTTGTCCGACCAGAAGCACAAAACTCAGATGAATTCCCAATATTCGCCAATGAGGATGTCGTAAAGCCAGAACGAAGAAGTGTATATCGTTTACATTTACCTTATACGATTGTGCTTCGATTAGGCTGGGGTGGGGAGAAAGGCATGGTTTACTTTTTTGTCTCTCAACCGATAGCTGAAAATAAATGTAGAGGCTATTGTATCATCGGCAGAAATTATGATTTAGAAGAACCAGACACGGTACTACAAAATTTTGAACAAGTCATTTTCGATCAAGATAAACGCATCGTAGAGTCACAACGGCCAGAACAAGTGCCTTTTGATTTTGCCCAAGAGTTGCATTTGAAATTTGATGCGGTGGCTATGAATTATCGACGGGCGATGAAGGCGGAGGGATTGAGTTATTGATTGTGATATTATTTATTTTATAAAACGATATGGACTATGTTTCCTATGTACCTATGTGTTTAGACTGTCAACGTCTTAGATGAAATTTTCAACACATAGGCACAGTAGTTCACATAGTAAGACACTAAAAATATTCTTTTAAAAAACTGATAAATTTAATTTGAAAATTATATTTATTAGAATTCCATTGGTCGCTTGCACTAGACTATTGTCCTGCACCAGTGAAGACGCCAGCAGATATTATAGAAATTCATGATAGGAAATAATTACACCATAATCCCTTCTAAAGAAAACAAAGTCCCAATTCTAGTCAGCGTCCCACATTGCGGCACTGCTTTTCCATTAGAATTAGAAGATCATTTTAAAGCAGAACTAATAGTACAGCCAGACGACACAGACTTCTTCGTCCACGAACTATATAATTTCGTTTCCGATATGGGTATTACGATGATCCATGCCAACTACAGCCGTTGGGTTATAGATTTAAATAGATCGCCTAAACACAAGCCCTTATATACAGATGGACGAATCATAACGGCATTGACACCTACAACCGACTTTCTAGGGAATCAATTATATGAATCAGAAGAACTAGAACCCATACCCCCAGAAATAGATCGTCGAATACAAAAATATTTCAATCCATATTATAGAGCAATTCAGACGATTCTAAATGACTTTGTGGAAGAGTTTGGTATCGCCATTTTATGGGATGCGCATTCTATTCGTCGAGTCGTGCCGACTATTCAAGAAGCCCCTTTTCCTGATTTGATATTAGGAACGAATGATGGTCAATCTGCCAATGAACAATTAATTCTAGCTGCTAAAAAAGGATTAGCTGCTAGCGAATTGGACTTGTCTTACAACACCCCATTTAAAGGCGGGAATATCACTAGGCATTTTGGTAAACCTAAGGATAAGATCCATGCTCTTCAATTAGAGATGTGTAAAAATCTATATATGGATGATACAGAATTAAACTATCATCCAGAACGAGCAGAAAAGATGCAGGGAATTATAAAAAACACATTTGAACAGCTCATCAAAGAATGCAGTCTATGAAAGCATTAAGATTTAAAGGACTCCTTCAAAAAGACAAATGGATAATGCCTGCTTATGTGAAATTAGATGAGCATGGTACTATCCTTTCCATCAAGAAGCAGAAACAAGAAGGTGTTACTTATAAGAATATTAATGGCTTCGCCATCCCTGGTTTACAAAATGCCCACTCTCACGCCTTTCAATATGCAATGGTTGGCTTGACGGAGTACCATGACCACAAGCAAACAAGAGATGATTTTTGGGGCTGGCGGAAAGCGATGTATCAACTGGCATTGAGTATCAATCCAGATCAGATGGAAGCCATTGCGACGATGTTATATGCAGAAATGCTACGGCATGGCTATACGGAGGTAGCAGAATTTCATTATGTCCATCATGATCTTTCAGGTGCGCATTATAATAATAAAGCGGAATTGGGAGCGCGATTAATTGCTGCTGCTAAGAAAGTAGGGATTAAGATTACCTTAATTCCAGTCTTCTATCAGAAAGGTGGATTTGGGCAAGATTCAACTGCTGGACAGATACGTTTTTTGTCCAAAAACATGGATGAATATTTGGAATTATTAGCGTCAAGTGAACGTGCAATTTCTTATTATGAAGAAGCAAGTATAGGGGCTAGTGTCCATTCTATGAGAGCAGTTGATCCGCCCATCATTAAAGAATTAAGCAAGCATATCAATTCGACCATGCCTTTTCATATGCATATCTCCGAGCAACTAAAAGAGATAGAAGCGTCCATGGCTTATTTAGGTAAACGACCAGTGGAATGGTTGACGGAGGAAATTGATTTAAATGATACTTATCATTTAGTCCATGCGACACATTTGACCGATCAGGAAACAAAAGCCCTAGCGCATAGCAAAGCCAACGCAGTATTATGTCCAAGTACAGAAGGAAATTTAGGAGATGGAATTTTTCCGCTTGGTCTATATCAACAGGAAGGTGGAAATTGGAGTATTGGTACAGATAGCCATATAGGAAT
>CALJIY010000406.1 GCA_937973945.1 uncultured Saprospiraceae bacterium
CTAATAAATAAGGACATTCACCTAAAAATCAACGAGTTGACTCTATTTTCTATGATAGCAAGGATGCTTCCGCCTAACTTTGAACTCAGAAACTTATTACTCACTCGTTAATAATCGAACGAAATTATATAATTATGAAAACTTATCAATCGTATCTCCTTATCATTTCCTTATTCTTTTGCACCTTTTCTCTTATCGCTCAACAAAAGGAAATAGCTATTTCCATAGGCGACAATCATGGTTATTTTAAAGATAGCAATTATTCTCCTCTAAACTATCAGCAACAAGGAATGGCTTTTGGCTTGGATTACACTAGATATAGTAAGGCAGATCAATATCTATTTAATGTACATTTAGATTTTAGTCCTAACACTTTGCATAGTAATGCAGCAGAGCATTTTTCTTCTGATTATCTAATGGGAACTGTTGCTATAGATTTTTTAAAAAAGAGTAGTAGTTTTCAAAATAGAGCTAAGCTATATTTAGGAGGAAAAGTAGAAACAAATAATCATCTTATTTCTTATGACAATCTAGAGTCTTTTACTTATATGTTCAACCATTCAGTTTCTTTTAAAGGCTTATATACCATTTCTAAAAGAACTAAACATTCCTTACACACTAGCATAGCAGTACCTTTATTCAATTACATGGTTCGCCCACCACTGAATGGTTTTGATAAAACAACAGAAGCTAATGAAGAGTATCCTTTACGTCTATTAACTACAGATGGGAAAATCACTTCCTTGAATACTTTCTTAGCTGTTGATTGGGCCATTCAATACCGGTACACAATGAATCAAAATTTTGATGTAGCAATTGGCTATAACCTACAATATCAACGACATAAAGATATACATCATTTAACTCGATTGGAGAATCAATTTGTAATCAGTGCCATTTGGAAAATGGGAGATAAGAAAACTTTTTAACCAAATAGATTTTGACTGTATAAAAATTAAAACTTATAAATCATGAAAAATACCAGCTTTCTTTTTATCAATATATTTATTGCTTTATTATTAACTGCTTGCGAAAAAACCATATTAGGGACAGATCTAAATAATGACCCAGAAACGAATTTCGAAGTATTCTGGCAAGACTTTGATCAGCACTATGCACTATTTGGGGTCAAGCAAATTGATTGGGTAAACCTATACGATCAGTACCGACCACAAGTAACCGCCACTACTACAGATAAAGAATTATGGTCGATCATGACCCAAATGATCGAACATTTAAACGACGGTCATACTTTCTTGTTAGATATTCCTAACCAAGTATATTACGAATCTGGTGACTCCCTCAATAAGCTAGCTATTGAAGAATTTGATTTGAATTTAATATACAATAAATATGTTACTGAAATTGAAGACCTAACTGGAGATAAAGAGTTTTCTTATGGCTCTGTTAAAGATAAAGATATTGGCTACATTTATTTAGGAGGTATGCATAGTACTGATCCAAGTCAAATTGATAGGATTGTTAAAGATTTAAATAAATACCAAGCTATTGTATTTGATATTAGAAATAATGGTGGTGGATCTGATGCTTTTTCTGCTAGAATAGCTAGTGCCTTTTCAGATGGAGAACATTTTGTCTATACGGTTCAAAATAGAAACGGGCCAGGTCATAATGATTTTGAAGCCCCTAGAAAATACTATACCTCTGTTGGAGAGCAAGTGTTCTTAAAGCCTGTCATTTTATTAACAGATAGATATACTGCTAGTGCAGGAGAAATTTTCGGTTTGTATATGAATCCATTTGAACATGTCATTAAAATGGGTGATAATACAGCGGGCGATTTTTCAGATGGAAGCATTCGTCGGTTTTTACCTAATGGTTGGGAATATAGATATTCTATACAAAAATTCTTATTACCTGATGGCCGTAGCTTAGAAGGTATTGGGAATACACCAGATATTTATAGCAAAAATACAAAAGCTGATATTGAGGCAGGAAATGATAAAGTATTGGAAGATGCGCTGAAATATTTACATACTGAGTTTAACATTCAATAATAGAAGTTATCTGAAAAATGTATCAGAAAACAGGAGATTAAACTATATATTTTTTTACCACGGATTCACGGATTATAATCATGTCAACCAAATTAATCCGTGAATCCGTGATAAAACATCAATTACCTTTGGGCTTTGAATTGACCTTTTATTTTTTGCATAAAATAATTAACATCATGAAAATCATCAAAATAGGACTTCTATTCTTCTGTCTAGGAATACTCCATACTTCCTTTGCGCAAATTTATTCTTACGATAAAAAATATCCTGTAGCAGCATTAAAGAAGGATTTAGCTATCTTAAAAGAACAATTGGAACTAAATCATATTGGGCTGTATACCTATACCCCTAAATCGGAGATGGATCAATACTTTCAAGAGTTAGAAGCCAGTATTACTACTCCTATGACGGATATTGAATTCCTCCGATTAATCTTTCCATTAAATGCTAAAATTGCCAATGGACATACCAAAATCATCCCTTCTGGTGGCTATATTAATACAGTTAGAGGCACTTGGAAAGTACTACCCTTAGAGGTCTATTGGGATCAAGAACAATTGTATGTGGTACAAGATTGTTCTGAAAAGCAACTAATAAAAGAAGGCAGTATTATTAAAACTATTAATGGTCAAGATGCCACTCACTTATTCAAAAAGATAGCTGCTGCTTTTTGGAGAGATGGCTATAATGAGACTGCACCCAATACGGATGTAGCTAATGGCTTTTCCCAATTTTATGCCTTTCTAATTGGTCTTCCTTCAACGTTTGATTTGGAAATAATGGATGCTAATGGAGAGATAAGTGCGGTTGAAATACCAGCACAAACTATGGCTGCTAGTAAAAAGATCAAAGAAAAACGATATGGCATAAAAAAATTCTGGACCG
>CALJIY010000407.1 GCA_937973945.1 uncultured Saprospiraceae bacterium
AAATGGGCAACGCAACAAGTCATATGGGCTCTGCAAGCTAGCCGTAAGCTAGGCATTGATGTACACGTTACCTTTTCTGGTGCTTTGATCTGGCATACCGTATATCCTTGGCCACAACGTCCAGCAGGTCTGGTAGAAGCAGCATTCAAAGAACTAGCGAAGAAGTGGAAACCAATTTTAAAGGTAGCTGAAGAGGTCGGGGTAGATGTCTGCTATGAAATTCATCCAGGGGAAGATCTGCACGATGGAATTACGTTTGAAATGTTTAGAGCAGCGACGAAGAATCACAAACGAGTAAAGATCCTTTATGACCCAAGTCATTTTGTATTGCAGCAATTAGATTACTTGGCGTTCATTGACATATACCATGAGCATATTAAAATGTTCCATGTGAAAGATGCAGAATTTAATCCTTCTGGTAGGGTAGGGGTTTATGGTGGCTATCAAGATTGGGCGAATAGAGCGGGACGATTCCGTTCTCTTGGAGATGGTCAAGTAGACTTTAAAGGAATCTTTAGTAAGTTATCGAAATACGATTTTGATGGTTGGGCGGTCTTAGAGTGGGAATGCTGTATTAAAGATGCAGAACAAGGTGCCATAGAAGGGGCCCCTTTTATCAACGACCATATTATTAAAGTGACAGAAAGAGCCTTTGATGATTTTGCAGGCGCGGAAGTGGATGCTAAGCTGCTTAAGAAAATTATGGGGGTTTAGGAAATGGTAAATGGTAAATGGTAAATCACGTGATTCACCATTTACCATTCACCATTTACCATTTAATTATTCTTATCTCGATTAATAATCGTTTCTATTTGATTGACTTTTAGATTCTTACCAATAATTTTTCTATCCTTATTTAAGACATATAGTTCCGGTGTTTGATCCACATAATACTTTGCGTAAATAGATTTATTTGTTGGATCATGTACATTGGTAAAGGTCATTCCTGTTTTCTTAATATATGCCTTCCATTCTTCATCATTCGTATCGATAGCGATGGCATATACATCTACACCTTTATTTTTCCATTGATTATAGAAACTAACCAGCTTTGGCGTTTGCTCTTGGCAATGTTCACATTGTGGGTTATACATGTATACAATGATATAGGGCGCCGTCATTTCATAGATGGATTTTTTCTTGCCAAATTGATCTGTAGAAATGACATCAGGCCCTTTCTGACCAACCAAACTCGAAGCCATTTCATAAGCTCTCGTTTGTAATGCTTGAACCTCCGCAGGAGTAGACCAAAAGGCGCGCTCTTCCGTGAAATAATTTTGGATCATATAAGCATATACAGCTTGTGGGTCCATTAAAGTTGTTTCTTTTGGATCATATTGCATCGTGATCCAATTAGCAAAGTATTGAAAGTAAGTAGGGTGTGCTAAGGATTTATTAACGAGGAAAGAAGCTGCGCTAATGATAGAGTCAGGATGTTGGGGCGTTAGTTCTTTTATGTATCGCTTTAATTTATTCGCAATAACAGGCGTATGTAAAAGTCGCTCATCTGAAAAATCTACATTATCCCAAAATTCTGTTCTATAAGCATGAACCCTTCCTACTTCGTCCAGTGTACCATCTGGAAATCTAATATCTCTTACTTCAGGATTTTGTCCAGCTCTTTTAAAGGCGGTGAAAAAAGAATTTGGGTATTCCTTAAAAAGAGCCTCTAAATTTGCTTTTCTAGTAGCAATTAAGGCATCTCTTTGTTCTTTTGCTGCCAAAAATTGAGGCGAATCTTCTGCTTGTCCCTTCATCTGTTGAGATAAGGCACTGATCGCTCCCTGCTGTTCGCCTTCCATTTTTAAACTTCTGTAAAACACTTCATTGTCTATATTTCCTTGTACTTGCATGGCATTTACCAAGTCATTAATGTCGGTAGACATGGTAAAAGTCTGATCCTTATCCATTAATAATTGGATAGCTCCTCCTTGATCTAATGCAACATACAGTAGTCCAGATTTGAACGGTTCCGCTCTTTTTATATGGATGGTTCCACTAGCATCTACCTTTGCAGAATCTGCTAAATATTGACGATCCGCATAAATACCAATCAATCGAACATTCCCAGCTTGTGCGCCTTTGATCGAAATCTTTATATCAGGAGATTCAGCGGTGGACGTTTGGTCAGAGGAGGAGGAAGCTTTGGGTTGATTAGCGGTTTGAACGGCTACAGGTTGAGCTGCTTGGGTCGTAGCGGTGTCTGTCGCTTCTGCATCCGAGCCCCCACAGGCTGCTAATAGTAGGCATAATAGAAAAAAAGTGTACTTGCTCATATTTTGAATTTAATTTTTGTAATATTTCAATAGCTCCTTGCACAAAAGTAAAAACTAAGTAGCATATAATTTAGTATGTACCATTACAAAATTAGAGGAATATTTTTTATCACTGACTTACCTAAAACAAAGAAGTCTTCCCTTAATTAAAAGAGAAGACCACCGAAAACCGATTTAAGTATATGTCTTAAACTATTGGATAAAGTTTTTTAATAGTATACTAGTCGATTTTCTAAGAAAAAAAAGGTAAACAGAAAGTAGTGATTTTTCACTACTAACTGTTTCCTAAAAAATTGTGTGTAAGTTGAGATTATTGGTTATAAGAACTGTTGTCTAATTTTAGGTTATTCTGAAGAGTAAAATTGCTTCAATTGGATTCGTTAGTAACGAGTGAAAAATAAGTTTCCCGTTTTGGGTAGTCAAATGTAAAGCTAGACAAGGCGGAAAACGTAGGCGATGCCTAGCATCGACGAGGCTTTCCAACGCAGTATAGTTTTATATTTGGCAGCCATAAATGTGGAAGTTATTATTTAGTCGTTACTTAAGGTTAAGTTGTTTGGTTCTTTTAGTAAGGACAATTTTTATAATGTGGGATTTTAAAAATTGTCCTTAATGAAAGAGCCGGTGTGTAAGTTTTGAAGAATGTGTAATTTTTGTAAAGAATGTGTAAGTCTTCGATAGAAGATGGAAACCATCTCAAGGTAGAAAGTTCAAGTTCAAGTGTCAAAATCAAGTATCAATGCTCACAAAGCGTCGACAACTAGATTTGTATAAAACGGCCGTTTTATTTTGACACGGTGTATTGAACAGTCTCCCTTGAGATAGGGTTTCCGTTGTCATTATATTATTCGATGATTAACATCTTCTTAGTTGCTACTTGATCAATAGCTTCTAGTCTATAATATAATACTCCCGTTGTTCTGAGCTCCTTTGCGTTTAACGTAATGGTATTGTATCCTTTTTGATACATTCCATCAATGGATTTTAATACCTTTCCTTGTACATCTAGCACTTTTAACGTGGCAGCACTTGCAGTTGGCAAAGTAAAACCAATCACCGTTTCTCCTCTAAAAGGATTTGGTGCATTTTGATTTAACTCAAAGCCTAGTGCTACCTGATCGCTAGTGAATTGAAGGGCAATATCCATGATGTTACCTGTTTCATCATAAGCTTCCTTAATCGTTATATCCGAGCTAATGCTCAATAAATCGCTTAGTCGTCCTGATGTAGTCGCTACACAATTCAGCGTGAACAATTTTGAATTGTGATTTTGTAGATTCGTTTTATTCCAGCTAGTAGTAATCGTGTGTCTCCAATTTGTATTGAAGTTGTCAGCCGTAGCTACACCATCTTCAATGTTCATTAATTCTAAACCATTGTGATTCATAGAGAACTGGTATCCTTGAATCTGATCTAGGTCAGTAGCAGTAATATCAATGGCAATTCGCTCGCCTTCTGTTACATATCTATCTTCGATCTGTAGTAATAAAGTCTTTTCACTATTTCGACTAGTAGTAGTAGCTAAGCTATTCGGTATAGCTGATTCATTGACATCTCCAATTTTGATGGCAATAAAATCATTGTACATCATATCATCTTTCAAATCATTGACACTTCTAAATTCATTGAAATTGTCCGCTAAAGGATTCTCACTGAATTCAAAAGAAGCATCTACAAATCTCCAGCTGTCACTACTTGGGAAAGTGGTAGTGATATTCAAAATTAATCGACGGAGTTGAACCATGTCAAAGGCCGTAATAGTACCTGATTGATTGACATCTGCCGCGATATATTTGTAAGGACTGTCAAGCGTAGCAATTCCAAGTATATGCTTGTTAATTAACACCAAATCAAAAGTAGATACACCATTTAAGGCATCACTATTTTTTTCTGAGGTAAGCCTATAGTCATCGCCATTAGCTAAGGCAAATTGGAAAGTACCATCTGAACCTGTTGTCAATGATTTCATTCCATCATTTACGGATACGGTTACATCTTCTACCATTTTACCTGCTACTGTTTGTATAGAACCTGCGATCAAACTTAACTCATCTGGCTCGCTTAGTAGGCCTTCACATATTTTAGCATTATCTTGAATACTAATCGTCGTGGTAGCAAAATCATAGTTTCCTTCAGGGTCTACTACATAAACCGTAATAGATTGATTCCCTACTCGAATACAGTCATAGGTAATTGCTTGTGGTAATTGGATCACCTCTTCATAAGTGTTCGGTTGAGGCGTATCAGATAATGGATCTAGAATGTAGAATTCTAATTCTGATTGATCTGCACAGTTATCGAAACTTCCTCTGTCTACATCTGATCCCCAGAATTCTACAGTACCATTAGAAGCTAAGCTTAAAGAAACTCCGTTAAGGAAGTAAGCAGTTGGTGCTTTACAATCCCAGAATTCCATCGTATCACCTATAGCTCCACCAGAGTTGCCACAGCCATCATAAGCCCAGAATTCTGCATAGTACTTTTGCTTGTTACTTACCGCATACGTTAATGTATTCGTATTTACTTCTTTTAGTAAGGTTCCAGCTTCATCATATAATCGACCAATCCAAGTCATAGATTCAGTAGTAGAACAATCAGTCGCAGTTGCAGACCAAGTCTTATTTTCATCACACTCAAATGGTGCTGTACCAGGTGTATTGTCTTCTTCTCCAAAAGGAAGCGCGTCATAATCTACTCCATTGATACAAGGATCTTCTGGATTGATAACCGTTACCACTGGAGCCTCATCATCTTGTATTTTCAATATCTGTATGTAGGTGAAGTAGCCCACATTACTGTTGATCGTATCGTTAGCGACCACCATTCTTGGCTCTAGTACATTGCCATTAGTTGCTTCTATTCTTGGCATTTGTACTTGAGGATCGCCAGCAGAATATTTACACCAGTTAATAACATGATAGGTTCGCTCTATTTTCATACAAGCATCTCCTGGTACATTGAATACTTTATCTTCTACTTCCCAAGCAATTACATCACAACCACTACTTCTGAAAATAGGAGCAGTTACTTTTGTGATATCATCATTACAAGTACCGATAACATCCGCAGGTAAGGTTACTTTCCAGTCACCTTCTGAAGCAACATGAATCTCTTGATGTGCCCAGCTATTGATGTTAATACCACCGCTAACAGCATGGAAGCCACTATCTTTTAGACGGAATCTTCTTCTGATTTCAAATTGACCACATTGTAAACTGATCAACTGATATTCTTCTTCTGCATTTTCTGGACCTGTTACCTTTGTACAGCTCAAGTTATCGCTACAATCAAATAGACCGAATTGCTCTTGGAAACTGACTAATAAGTCACCAGTTAAAGCCACCCATTCACTCTCTTCAAATTCACCGTCATTATCGACATCTGTGCTAGGCGCAAAATCTGTACCTCCGTGCATTTCAGAACAATCTATTTTAAGCGCTGGTAAGTCATTACATACAGCAGCGATTCTATCTTCTGCTCTAATATTCATCCATGCTGTATTTTGATTTCCTTTTATATCTGTAACTCTTAAATGTAGTCTCACAATATTTCCAACATCTGCACAAGTAATAGCTACTGTTTGTCCCCAGCCCTCAGGTTCGTCATCTCTTCTGATTTCTCTTAAGCTAATACCACAAGCATCATAACTTCCTTCATCAACATCTTTTACATTAATGATAGCGCCCCAATCGTTTGGTACAGAGACAATCAATTCATCTGTCGTCACTACAGAAGGCTTCGTTACATCTCTAACATGTACTAACTGCATTAAGGTATCCGTCTTGTATTGTGTATGACAAGGGTCTTCTGCAATCCATCTTAATGCATAAGAGTTACAAGTTAATGATCCCCAATCTGCAGATGGTACTGGCCATCTTGTGCTATCATCTTCGATTAAAAGAATGGCATCTAATCTAACAACAGGTGCATTACAATTATCGTTTGCAGCAGGTGGGGTAAAGTCTGTACCATTGTAAGTACATTCAAAGTGACCTAAATTAACTTCAATTGGCTCTGCTCCAACGCCCGTAAAATGTGGGGCAATAGTATCCGTATATTCTACGAATTGGCTACCCAAAGCAACAGGTCCATTAGAAGAATCACACCAATCAATTGCTTGCCAAGTATAAATTTGTTTTCTACCACAATCTGTCTGTGGAACTTCTTGAACTTCTTTAGTCAAGATGTAGCCACAGATGTATTCTGTTTCGCTTAATTCCATGGTATCTGTTACAATGAAATCGCCATTTTTCATGAAACCAGTTTTAACACCTGGAAGCATTCTAGTAGATGGTGCATCACTACCATCACATTGCAGCTTTAGTGAACTTGGTACCACAAAGATATCAGGGTCAACAGCAATACTTGGTCGAACAAACACGATATTATCTACAGTCGTACTAGTATTTCCACATTGGTCAGAAGCGATGAAAGTAACGACAGCATTAGTAACACCAGGTGTTCCATTTCTACCAAAGCAACCATCCGATTCTTCAAATGCTACATCGAAAGTTACGGTAGCGTCTTTATCACAATTATCAATGATGTAATGATTGATTAAAGAATCTACTTCTAGTTCACTACAAGCAACCAAAGTATCTATATCAGAAGCTAAACTAACAATAGGTGCTGTAAAATCACTAAAGTGCATAGTGGTAGAACATTTGTCTTTTTGTACACCACTATTACAAGCAACGTATTCATCTATATCTTCTAAGTATTCATAATAAACTCTTTCGATAGTTACCTCTGCTTGACCTCCACAAATAGAAAGACCAGCTTCTTCTATCAATTCTTTGGTAATGATTGGATGGGTAGCCGTAACACCAATATAAGACCCACTTCCAGTAAGGAGTGGCGTATTGGAAGTTTCTATTTGTGTATTTAAAACTTTTCTATTCTTACCAGATCCAAGTGTTACAGAAATATGATATTGCATCACAGGAGATGGGGCACAAGTATTCTCTAAAATATCATCCGGTTGTAATTGGATCATACAAGCCGATCCAAATGGTACATTAATATCATCATTACATGTAAGAGACGGGCCTTGCACAGAGAAAACAATTGGACCTGTTGTCTTAATTGTATCGTCTGCTAGTTTGTATTCCGCAGTATACAAACCAATCGCAAAGTCAGCACCGTACAATTTATTTGGATCAGGGAAAGTAGGCTCTAATGGTCCTGTTCTATGACAGACTTTGCCCTGTGAATTTTTAATGATCAAGATGTATTTAGAAGGATCTTTTGCAATATCACAGTCGCTTTCAAGCGTTGGATATGGAAAGTCGATCCATCCTTTAGCCCAATTTAATTGATCGGCTGTAGGTGCAGGGCAGTCCAATTTAACACTTTCAATATTTGGTGCAGAAATTCGAATAGGATTATCATCACAGGTAATTTGTGCTTCCCATCCAGTTCCTTTATTATTATCTCCATTTGTTTGGAAAATAAAGGTCAAACATCCAGAATTATTAATAGATGGATCACAGTGCGCTCCGATCCAGCCACCAAATGCATTACTTACTGCATAACCGCTAGCCGTCTCAAAAGAAGGGGATGGGTCTGCATTTAATGTTTCCAAGTTTCCTTGATAAGCATGGAGGAAATCATTAGGTGCTAAATCAAAACGAGCAAAAGTAACAATGGCTCTTTGCCATCTGTTTTGCGGACAAATTTGAAAAGTATCTAGTCTTGCCGTATTATCATAGTATAAGCCAGGGTCATTAAAATTGTCATCAGTATATTCAATTTTCTCTTCTCCGCATTTTGTTAATTTAATAGAATCGGTGCTAGTCGTGTAAACGTTGTCGCTGTCAAATTTCAGTGGGTGTGTTTTTGTGCCTGTAAAATTTTGTGCATTACTGACTCCATGTAATCCAGCAAAAAAACAAGCAAATAAAACTAGGAAGCGCAGCCTTCCTACCTGTGTAATCCAATTCCTACGTTGGATTTTGGTAAAACTCGCTTTTTTCATAATTAAAAATAAATTTGGTTAAATACAATTACTGAATCGCTAATGGATTCAATTTTAAATAGGTCTTCAGTTATTCATCAAGTATGGAAAATAGACATAGCTATTCCAGTATCATGTAGCGTGTTAGACTAGTGATTATATATTATGATAGACCATTAGTGATAGGGGATTACCCTATCAAATGGAGCGAATCCACTAATAGACTATGATGTTTCTTTATTGTTATAATGTACTTGATCGGTAGACAGAATCACTTCTGATACGCCAACTACATTAGGAAACGAAAATTTAAGAAGAGAAAATTTTAGACGTGGATTGTTGGATAAGATAAGATAGCACAGAAGGGTAGATACCCCCCGCATAAGGAGTTGGTGTAAGTAACATTTTATTCATGTGGATTAAATTGTAAATTCTCTTAAGTAATGCTTCTTTTTAATTAAAGCATTTTTTTTCTAAAGATTCGTGTTTTATTTCTGTCACAATATGAACAGAAATATGGATATATATTTTGGATAAAATAAATTCTAATTAAATGTAATACCGAATACCGGAACAAGTATATCAATAGATTATAATGTAAAAAACTTTGATAATAAGTTCAAAAAAGTGAGGCTTAAAGCCTCACTTCAAAATAACCAAAAAATTATAATCTCACTTATTCTTCGTGATACAATAACCAGTGTTATTATATATGTATTTTTTTATAAATTGAGTCGTCACTAAAACTATCTAACCTAGTATAAATAGATTGACATTTAGAAAAAACTAAATTATCTTTGTTTTGTATTTAAGAAATACCGTACTATTATTTCATAAGGTCTTTCCCTTATGATAGTAGTAATCAATAAATATGATCTCACTTAGTAACGACGAAATAAAAAGTTGGTCATCTGGACGAGTTTATTTTGGTTCTAGTTTTTCTTTAAAAGAGGGAGTATTGTTGATACTATGACTGATTTTAAAGGAAAAATAGGAGCAAAAGAGACCGTCTTAGATGGTCAAATTATTGTTTTGTCGTTACTTAACTTATTACTTCTTTAAAAAGAAGCTTCATTTTAGGGGAGCAGCTAATAGTTATCTTTAAAAGACTATTATCTGCTTTTCCTAAAAGTAGATTTGGTTAACTTTTATAAGCCTCAACTGATACTTGGGGCTTTTTTTATGTACCTACTGCAAAGGAGATATAGTTAATAAGTATTGACTTATCGTATATGATAGCATAGCCCATTGGCTAATACTATTTGAGTATACCGTTTTATTTAAACACTAGATAGTAGTAAGGATTATAGCAGTAAACTATAGGCTTAATCATTTATCTGTGGATAATACAAAGGCAGTATCCTCCCAATATGTATGTTGGATGTATCTTGAAGAAATGTCAGGAAAGTAATCGTTCAAATGAATGCAATAAAATCACTTGAAGATTAATTGTTTTGAAGAATTTTTAGAATAAACTTAGGTATGGATTAAGGTAAGAGCTAACGAGATGTAATTGTAATCTTTGTTGTGTTTTTTCTCTAGTATGTATAGCTCTTTATAAACTTGCCGATCGTTATATCGACACTTCTAGTAAGGCAAACCCTATGCCAAAAAAGAATATTTGTGACATCAAGTCGAACAATTATATTTAACTTTTTATTAAATGTTTGGGCATATTTTTGAGCTTTCTCACACTTTCTTTATGTAAGTCATTGACAGTGTATTTAATATTTATTAAAAAAATATATAATGTCAATTACTTACTCTTTTAGTCCGAACAGCTAAAAGATACAAGAATAACAGATTAGGGTAAATCCCACATTTTCCATAATCAACCATTCTTACACAATCCACAAATTATTTACAAACACACATTCCATGAACACAAACACATTGAACGACACACGCTCCTTATTCATTAAGCCACTAGTTACAATTATATTACTACTAGTTGGCCATTATTTTGTGGCAGCACAGCCTAACCCCATGACAGATCTACTAGTATTTAGTGAGCCTTCTACCGTTACAGATTCTTGGTCTTTTTTATCAGGAAATGATAAAACGTATTACATTGATTTTGAGGAACTACAGGTTAAACTGGAAGAAGTACAAGTGAAAAATGTATCAGGCAAGACGATATTTAGTGATAATGTGAAAGATTTATCTTCCCTAACTTTATATGAAATAGATTTAAGCAAGTATCAGAAAGGAGATTATTTTTTAGAGTTACAATTAAAGAATAAGAAACTTCGAAAATTGATTCATTTAAAATAATTAGAAAGGGGAGGTTTGGCGACAGAGTTGCCAAACCTCCTATACCTCAAATACTAATATATGTCAAATGTTGGCATATAATTAGTTATATTAAAAAAAGTTTTGTGTCACATAATAAATGCAGTAAATAGCAGTTTATAGAACTGTTATCTCCCAGAAAAAGATACAAAGCTTTTTACCCAGTATAAGCGAATTGATAATTACAGAACATTAGGATCGAACTAAAGTCATTTAGGAGAGATCAAGAAAAATTGAAGATGAACAGACTACTTTTTAGTTTTTTAGTAATGATGGCGGCATTAACGACTACAAATGCCCAAACGACTACCACACCATCCAGCCCTATTGCCGTTAACCAACTGGCTACAAAGGGAATCCAAGCCGAGAATAATTGGTCTTTCTTTTCTGATGCAGAGTCAGAATTCTGTTATATTGATTTTGAGCGCATCAATGTTAATTTACATGAGATCGTCGTAAAGAATCAGAAAGGAACGATTGTTTTTAATGAAGCCGTAAACGGTCTTCCTGTTGATAGCATCTATGAATTAGATTGCAGTCAATTCCCCGTAGGTATCTATACGATCGAATTACATAGTTATACAGGGATTTTAACAAGGACCTTCTCTAAGTA
>CALJIY010000408.1 GCA_937973945.1 uncultured Saprospiraceae bacterium
ATTCTGAAAGGCAATGGTTTTCGTATTTCTGATGCTCAGGCTACGATACAGTTGGTGCATGATATCCGAAATACTACGCCAGTTGGAAAGCAGGGAGATTATCATCCCTTGACGTTTAATAGAGAATCATAATTCAGACAAGGACGTTATCAATGCACGATCTATTTCTAACTGTTCTAAAATAACAGGGGAAACGACTCTTGCCTCGCAATTACTAATACCACATCGTTCACAAGTAGTATGCACCTCTCTTGTTTTTAAATTTGGATCAGATAAGAAATTAAAAATACTTCTTAATTGAGGTGTAACCAGTAAACCTAGCGTAACACTCGCACCTTGTTTGCTGGACTGAAAAGAAGGTTTAGCTAGGGAGATACATAAATATTCTTTATCAGTATTCCAGTATTTTGAAATTTGTGCATCAGCAATAACAGAGGCCTTTTTAGAAAAGCGTAATTCTTTAATAGAGGTGATGGATACCCATCGATTGCAATAATGTTCACTCAGTTCATTATTGTAAGGACTATGCAATTGAGAAAGGTGCAGATCCTTCGTCATTTGAAAAGCACCTAAATCTTCACTACCTGTCAAACGAATAAAGAATAAATCATCTAGCCCAAAATGATGTGGTAGAATATTCGTTAGTCGCTGCATTAGCATTTCAGCAGTTACATTATACTTATCTAATAATTTTAAAAATAGTGCAGGTTGCCAAGTATTTTCTCTAGAAATCTTTTTGATGTCTTTAACCAATTGTTTTTCTTCCATCAATAGAGCGGCTGCAAAGTGGGAAGCCTTATAATTGTTTAACAGTTTCTCAAAAGAATCAATATTAAGAATAGTGGTTTCGTAGGGTCGTTCTTCAAGACTTAAATATTGGAATCCCAATTCTCTAGCTAATAGAAAATTTTCTTGTGCTTCTGTTAATCCTCTTTTGAGATGCAGGACTTTTTTGTCTTTACTTAAATAAGATCGTATGGATTGAAGGTTGCTGTGTTTCTTTAATGTTTTACGGTCCACTGCAATTCCATAAATTTCTTGTAACTGGTCTTCTAAAAACCCCACCGTGAAAGGTACTATGCCTTTGATGGAATATTCTTTTTTGAATTTTTCGACTGCAGATTCCAATTCAGGAAAATAATTATTGTGCATATCTTGATAGGAACGTAATGCTTCCAAATAAAACTGCTCTTCTCCTACCTGATAGTTTCTAGCAATTTTAAAAATAGTGGAAATAAAAGCATTAACCCTGTCAGGGGTTTGAGTAAAAAGTTCAATTAATTTTTCGAGACTAATCCCAAACTCTTCTAAAGGAAAGAGCTTAAAAAATTTAGAAGTCAATAAATCAATGATGGGTTGCATCTTTTTGGAAGCATTAGTAGATACCATGTAATTGTAATCCACCCCTAATGCTTCTGCTAATGTAGTTATTTTGTCGGGTTTAGGATACCGTTTTCCTTTCTCAATATCATTCAAATAAGAAGTAGATAAGCCCGTCTTGCTAGATAGTTCTTGATAGGATAAACCTTGGGAAGAACGGAGATGTCGCACTTTAAATCCCAATATCAATTTAATAATCGTACTGTCTTTTAACATAACTTATTGACTTTAAGTAATTTAATGTAAATATAGTTAAAATTCCTCAAAAAAAATAAAAAGATATTTTAGCGGAATTTCCGCAAAATGAATAATATTCGTATATTGCGGACATATTCATAAATATAACTTTTAAATTTCTGCTTATGGCTATTTTAACAATGACTGATTTTCCTACCATTCAAGGAATAACTATCTCTGGTTCTTTTAACCAAGATTATGAAGCTATCTTAACTTTAGAGGCGCAAGAATTTTTAAAAGCTTTACATATTGCTTTTAACGATAAAAGAAAAGAATTACTACTTGCCCGAGTAAAAAGACAAGATGATTTGGACAATGGTATCATGCCCGATTTTTTACCAGAAACAAAAAATATTCGGGAAGGAGAATGGCAGGTCGCTCCCTTACCATCTGATTTATTAGATAGGCGAGTGGAAATAACTGGACCAGTTGATAGAAAAATGGTCATTAATGCACTTAACTCTGGCGCAAAGGTATTTATGGCAGATTTTGAGGATAGTAATACGCCTAATTGGGAGAACAATATTCAGGGACATATCAATTTGCGGGATGCGATTAATCGAACCATTAATTACACCAACCCAAAAAATGGTAAATATTATCAATTAAAAGAACAGACCGCAACTCTTTTAATACGTCCAAGAGGTTGGCATTTGGAAGAAAAATATATTACTTATAATGGAGCACCAATGAGTGGTAGTTTAGTAGATTTTGGAT
Organism: uncultured Saprospiraceae bacterium; assembly: GCA_937973945.1. Classification (GTDB taxonomy): domain Bacteria; phylum Bacteroidota; class Bacteroidia; order Chitinophagales; family Saprospiraceae; genus JAFMDF01. The sequence continues at coordinate 2,335 of CALJIY010000408.1, forward strand.
TGTATTTTTTCCATAATGCTAAAAAGCTAATAGCAAAAGGTAGTGGACCTTATTTTTATTTACCCAAATTGGAAAATCATTTAGAGGCTCGACTGTGGAATAATGTATTTGTTTTCGCACAAGAAGCCTTATCTATTCCTCAAAAGACCATAAAAGCAACAGTACTTATCGAGACAATATTAGCAAGTTTTGAACTCCATGAAATTCTTTGGGAATTAAAAGACCACTCCGCAGGGTTGAACTGTGGACGATGGGACTATATCTTTTCTTTCATTAAAAAATTCCGAAACGTACCTGGTTTCCTGCTACCTGATCGAGCAAAAGTAGGGATGAATACGCACTTTATGAGTTCGTATTCTCAACTGGTTATTCAAACATGTCATAAAAGAAATGTTCATGCGATGGGAGGAATGGCTGCACAAATTCCCATTAAAAATGATCCAGAAGCCAATCAAAAAGCAATGGATAAGGTTCGAAATGATAAATTGACGGAAGTAAAAAATGGTCATGACGGTACTTGGGTGGCACATCCTGCATTGGTTCAGGTAGCTATGGATGTTTTTAATAAAAATATGCCAAGGACTAACCAAATTCATGTAAAAAGAGAAGATGTTCAAGTGAGTGCAACAGACTTAATTCAAATACCTATTGGAACAATCACAGAGGCAGGCCTTCGTAAAAATATTAATGTAGGTATTCTATATATCGAGAGCTGGTTAAGAGGAAATGGTGCTGCGGCCATTTATCATTTAATGGAAGATGCAGCTACTGCAGAAATATCTAGAACACAGGTTTGGCAGTGGATTCATAATAAGGCAAAACTGGAAGATGGACGAACGATTACCTATGATCTTTATCGTCAATTATTACCAGAAGAATTGGATAAAATAAAAGACTATGTTGGAGAAGATAAGTTTGCTGTTGGCAAATTTCCTGAAGCAACGTCACTTTTTGAACAATTAGTAAAAGACAAGGAATTTGTTGAATTTTTAACCCTACCCGCTTATGAGTTGATATAGATACTAGCCTTTTACTAGGAAAATAGAGGTAAAAAAATAGAGATAAAAAATCAACTTTTCGAAGGAATATTACACTCGGAAAGACTGGAATAATTATGCCTAAACTTTAAGAAAGTATGAAAAAAGACATCAATCATCTAATCTGTAATAATGAACAATTTTTATATAGACAAGCTAGGAAAATCGCTCTCTCTAGAGAAGAAGCTTTAGACTTAGCCCAAGACACCATTTTGAGAATTATAGAACAGGAGGCTAAATTTGATAGAAATCAAAATTTTAAAACATGGAGCACACGGGTCATGCGAAATCTATATATAAATCAGTACAATCGTCGGAAACGCTATCGGGTTTTTGCTACTGACAATAAGGATATGGTTCATTTGGTAAAAAGAATTAAAAATAAAGGAGAAGAAAATTTGGGTGTTGAATTTCTAGAAAATGCCATCACGAAACTAAAAAAACCTCATAAAAAAGCCTTTCAGCTCTTCTTTGATGGTTATGACCTAAAGGAAATTTCACAGCAGTTTCAAATTCCCGTCGGAACAATTAAGTACCATATTTTCGAAGCAAGAAGAGTGTTGAGAAATAGTATCAATAGAGAAATGGCATTTGCCAATTATAAATAAATATTAAAACTAAAAAATATAATAATTATGACAACTTATCAATCAGCAATTGAAACAGTACGTTCTCTTAAAGCAAAACATGGAACTTCTTGGGCTACCATTAGTCCTGAAAATGCAGCCCGCATGGCTGTTCAAAATCGTTTTAAAACAGGTTTAGACATTGCTAAATACACTGCGAATATTATGCGTAGAGATATGGCAGCCTATGACATGGACTCCTCCAATTATACGCAGTCGTTAGGATGCTGGCATGGTTTTGTGGCACAGCAAAAAATGATTGCTGTAAAAAAACACTATGGTACAACAGCTAAGCGGTATTTATACCTTTCTGGTTGGATGGTAGCTGCCTTACGCTCTGAATTTGGTCCTTTACCTGATCAATCTATGCATGAAAAAACAGCTGTTCCAAAATTAATCGAAGAATTGTATACTTTTTTACGCCAAGCAGATGCCATTGAATTGAATGATTTATTCCGTCGTTTAGATGCGGGAGAAGATGTGCAAGATCAAATCGATAATTTCCAAACACATGTGGTGCCTATCATTGCAGATATTGATGCTGGTTTTGGTAACGAAGAAGCGACTTATCTATTAGCCAAGAAAATGATTGAAGCAGGTGCATGTGCCCTACAGATCGAGAATCAGGTATCGGATGCTAAGCAGTGTGGTCACCAAGATGGAAAAGTAACCGTACCCCATGAAGACTTTATCGCTAAGTTGAATGCCTTGCGCTATGCATTCTTAGAATTAGGAGTCCCAAATGGAATAATTGTCGCACGTACAGATTCAGAAGGTGCTGGTTTGACACAAAAATTACCTGTGTCTAAGGAAAAAGGGGATTTAGCTTCCAAATATTTAGATTTTGTGGAAGGAGAAGAAGTAGCGATCGAAGATGCAGACGAAAATGATATCTTATTAAAAAGAGATGGCAAATTAATTCGTCCAGTTCGAATGCCAAATGGTTTATATAAATTTAAAGAAGGATCGAATATTGATCGAGTAGTTTTAGACTGTGTAACAAGCTTACAAAATGGAGCAGATTTATTGTGGATTGAAACACCGACTCCACATGTTGGTCAGATTGC
>CALJIY010000409.1 GCA_937973945.1 uncultured Saprospiraceae bacterium
ATCTAAATCGCCGTCCCTGTCTAAATCTGCATAAGCTGCGCCATTAGAATAAGAAGCAGATGGAATTCCCCAATTACTGGATTGATCTGAAAAGGTCCAATCTTTATTGTTTTTAAAAAAGTAGTTCCTCACTTTTCCAGCAGGCATCTTTTGAACGAGTTCCAAATCAGATGCCGCCGTTTGAATTTGCTGATTAGAACTATATTTTAAATAATCCAAATCATTAGGGCGACGCACAATTCCATTACTAACATGAATATCTTTCCATCCGTCATTATCAAAATCGGCAATTAATCCAGACCAAGACCAATCTGTTGCGGCGATTCCTGCTAACTCCCCAATATCAGAAAAATGTCCATCGCCTCTATTCCATTGTAACATGTTTCTAGGTAACTGATCGGCATACCCAAAGTTGATTTTATATTGATAAATATCGTAAGCATCAATACCCGCTGAACTTTTATAGATGGCTTCTTTTGCAGGTTTCATATCCATCGTTAATACTTCCAATAGTCCGTCGTTATTCAAATCCGCTAAGTCATTCCCCATAGAGAACTTACTAGTGTGTCCGAATAGTTTTTCTGATTGTTCTCTAAAAGTGCCATCGCAATTATTGAGATAGACAAAGTCGTTTTCATGGAAGTCATTTCCGACATATATATCAGGGCAGCCATTTTGATCTATATCGCTAATGGCTATACCTAGTCCATAGCCAGACTTTCCACTATAAATATCTGCTTGTTGGCTTACTTCTACAAAACCATTTCCTTCAGCGACTTGATTTTGAAATAATTTGTCTCCTGCTTTTTCATCGTAAGTAGTTCTTAATTTCGTATCTCTAAATCCACTATTAGAATGGACCGAATGGCATAGTAAATACATATCCAAATCTCCATCTAAATCATAATCTAAAAAAGCCGCCTGGGTAGAAAAGCCTTCATGATCTAAGCCATAGGCTTTTGCTTGCTCGATAAACGTACCATCTTGCTGATTGATAAATAATTGATTGCGACCTTTAAAATTTTTATAACCGCCCACTTGACAAACATAAATATCTAACCATCCATCGGCGTTAATATCTATCATGGAAACCCCTGTTGACCAATTCCCTTCTTTTAGGATTCCTGCATCTTTTGTTATATCTTTAAATTGGAAGTTTCCTTGATTGAGGTAGAGTCGATTGGCGCTAGTATTGCCTGTGAAAAAAACATCTGGCAACTGATCGTTATTAATATCACCGATTGCTACGCCGCCGCCATTATAATAGTAGAGATACTGAATAATATTAAAGGAATCCGTTTCTTCGAGGATATTATTAAAATCGATTCCTGTATTTTCGCTCGTATGAGAGACAAATAGGGATGTTTTTCTTTCTTCCTGGCAGGAGGAAAAAAAAATAATTAGACTAAGTATAAATAAAATAGAAAATGCTTGTTTCATACAGGCCTAAAGGTAATTAAAATTAAATTAGCTAAGTAACGACAAAACAATAACTTGAACACCTAGGACGGAATCTTTTGCTCTCATTTTCTCTTAAAAAATACTTCCGTAGCTAGGCTATGCAAGGATTTTTTAAGAAAAACTGAGAACAAAATCTTCTCGTCCAGATGATCAATTTATTATTTCGTCGTTACTAAAAGACTATTCCTAAATTCTCAATATGCCTAATACACCCGACAATAATTTACCTAATTCTGATAAAAAAGCAGCAGATGTACTAATAGATAAAGCCACAGAGTCTTTTAAATGGTGGAATAATTTAGCGACCCTAAACAAAGAAGATTCGATATTAATGACTATTTTCAAAATTTCGATCCGAATTGTTGGCATTATCATCATGATCGCCATCTCTCCTTTTGCCTTGATAGGATTAATTGTTGCCTTTATGGCGGTTATCTAAAAAGCAGATATGCCTCGAAAACAATTACAGATATGGCTCATAACAGTGCTTATTCTTTTAATCCACCAAATACTACAAAAAATAGGGTATTGGGAATTTCCTGTTGTAGATGCTTATTTAGATCCATTTTTGAGCCTACCGATTTTATTAGGAGGAATATTATTAGAAAGGAATTTTATACTTCGCAAGCTCTATTCTAATAAAGTAAAAGAACCGTATCATTTTTCTCTATTTGAAACCATCGTACTAAGTATCTTTTTTGCTTTACTTTTCGAGGAGGGTTTTCCTCGTTGGTCGCAGGGGTTTACGCAGGATGAATGGGACTATGTTGCTTATTTTTTTGGGAGTTTGCTATTCTATTTTTATATCAATCAGCCTCCAAGGAAAATCTCTTTTTAATTTATTTTACCTTCCATACAACCTTTTGCTTCTATTCAAGCCTCTTTATAGTAGAGACCATTAGCATATGGTTTTGATTATCAGAACACCTAAACTAAACATTTGCGTCCACATTTAACAGAAATCCAATTAGTGCATGGCTGTCGACAGCAAGATCGACTAGCCCAGAAGGCCTTATATGACCGTTATAAGACGGCCATGTATACCCTCGCCTATCGGATAACGAATGATTTTGGGCAGGCAGAAGAAGTATTACAAGATGCTTTTTTAAAAGTATTTAAACATATTACTTCTTTTAAAGGGACCGCTAGTTTAGGGAGTTGGATCAAGACAATTGTGATTAGAACGGCTTTAAAAAAGATTCAACGAAAAATAAAATTTGAACCATTAGCCGATCATTCTCTACCTACTTTAATTGATTGGGAACAGGCTTTGGATAGTGAATATTTAGAACAAGCGATTCAATCTTTACCTGAAGGTTTTCGAGCTGTTTTTGTTTTGATTGAAATAGAGGGATATACACATAAAGAGGTAGGTACTTTATTAGGCATTGCTACTGGTACTTCTAAATCGCAATTGTTTCACGCAAAGAAAAAATTAAAAAACATCCTAAAAAATCAGTAATAATGAAAATTAAGCAGTTATGGTTTATAAGTTTTTTATGCTTTCTCTCTTGCCAAAAAGAAGAAGGTATCACCACCAATAACCAAGGAACAAATCCAGTGTCTACTGCTAATCAAACAGTGGATCAGCGACTCACAACCCAATTGGATGCCACCTTACAAACTTTGTCTACTAGCGACCCGCTCCAATGGACAGATGATGATTTGCAATTTCTAGATAAACTGGCGGATAAAAAAATAGTGGGATTAGGGGAAGCTACACATGGAACAAGTGAATTTTTTAAAGCCAAGCATCGCATCTTTCAGTATCTAGTGGAGCATCATGGGTTTAGAGTATTTGCTTTCGAGGCAGACTTTGGTGAATCAATATTTATTAATGAAGCCATTCAAGATGGGCGAGTGGGAGATATTAGACAACTGATGTTAGATAAAATGCACTTCTGGACTTGGAAGACCGAAGAGGTGTTAGATTTATTAGAATGGATGGCCACTTATAATCAAGGGAAGGCAGCAGCAGACAAGATACACTACGTGGGTGTAGATTGCCAGTATAATGATATGAATGTCCAATGGGCTTTGGATTATTTTGAAGAACATGACAACTTATTATATATAGAGGCAAAGGAAATTCTAGAAGATATTGCTGCGAAGACAATAGCTTATTATGACCAAAATATAGTATTAGATAATCAGGCTTATACAGATCGAATCGAGGATTTA
>CALJIY010000410.1 GCA_937973945.1 uncultured Saprospiraceae bacterium
TATTCCGCCAAAGTATTCGGGCATTTTTAGATAAAGAAGTACGACCCCATATTGAACAATGGGAAGCGGATGGTGAAATTCCAAGAGACATTTATAAGCGCTTCGGCGAGATGGGTTTTATGGGGGTAACCTACCCAGAAAAGTATGGAGGTATGGGCTTGGATGTTTTCTACGCTGTAATCTATACGGAAGAAATGACCCGTATGAATTCTAGTGGATTTGGTACGTCCATAGGTGCCCATGCTGGATTGGCTTTAGCGCATATGGAGGCAGAAGGAACAGAGGAACAAAAGCAAAAATATCTGACCGCTGGTCTAAAAGGGGAGCTGATTGGTTGTTTAGCCATTACAGAACCTGGTGGCGGATCTGATGTCGCTTCATTGACGACCAAAGCAGTCCGAGATGGAGACCACTTTGTAATCAATGGTTCTAAGACGTTTATTTCTAATGGCGTGTTGAGTGATTATATCGTAGCGGCTGTCCGTACAGGTGGACCAGGTGCAAAAGGGGTCAGTATGATGATCATTGACCGAGATACACCTGGGGTAAGTGCGACCAAACTTAAAAAATTAGGATGGCATGCCTCTGATACTGGAGAAATCGCTTTTGACAACGTTCGAGTACCCGTAGAAAATTTATTGGGAGAAGAAAACAAAGGCTTTTTCTACATCATGCAACACTTTGTTTCAGAGCGGTTAGCCATGGCATTGATAGGGGTTTCTCAAGCGCAATTGGCAATTGATTTAGCGGTGGACTATATGGCAGAAAGAGAAGCATTTGGCAGACCAATTAGTAAGTTTCAAGTTTTGCGCCATCGTATCGCTCAACTATCGAGTGAAGTCATGGCAAATCGAATTTTTGTCTACTCACTCTATAAAAGATTTGAAAAAGGAGAGTATCTTATTAAAGAAGCCGCTATGGCAAAATTAGTCGCCACTCAATCTAGTGATAAAGTTTGCTACGAATGTATGCGCATCTTTGGTGGCTATGGCTATATGGAAAGTTATCCCATGGCTCGTTTACTTCGAGATAGTCAACTGGGTACAATTGGTGGAGGAACCTCGGAAATCTTATGTGAAATAATTGCTAAGATGATGATTGATACGAAAGTTTACAAAGCGGCGGTGCCTCATTAATCCTGTAGCTTTGAGCTCTGGTCTGAGTAGTAATTAAGATAAAATCTATTAAGACCAAGGGGCTAAGCTACGTCAATTTTTCAACCAACACAATACCTTATGCAATTCAAAAAGACCTCCTTCTTTGTACTAATAACACTGCTATCATTTTACGCTTGTCAGCAAGAAGCAAAGGAGGCAGCAACAAAGGTAGTTCCTCTTCAAAGAGTCCAAGTTACAGACACTCGACCTGAGGGTCTTACCAAAGCAAATTGGCTGCGCCCACCCTATAAACATTGGGCGATTAAAAATATAGATCAATTATTTCCTGTTGGAACGATTGCTAAAGCGACTACGAGCGATAAGTTAGAAAAAGGATCTATTGATTTGACAGATTTAAAAATTGAACAATTTGACGGAAAAATATATGGCTTTGAAGAGCATTTAGATTCTAATCGAACTGATGGTTTTTTAGTGCTCCATAAAGGAAAAATCATTTATGAGAAATACTTTGGTACTATGACGGAAACCACTAGACACAATTGGTTTTCTGTATCAAAGTCATTGACAGGTATAACCGCAGCTATTTTAGCAGAAGAAGGAAAAATTGATTTTCAAGAATCCATTACTCATTACCTGCCAGAGTTGAAAGGATCAGCGTGGGATGGGCAAGCCGTGCAGAAAGCAATGGACATGACAGTCAACATAAAGTTTGATGAAGTGTATTTAGATCCAAGGTCTGATGCCTACAAATTTAGTCGGGTAACCCGTTTTGTAGTCAATCCTAAAATCAAACCTGAATTTGATAATGTGGTCGATTATTTTAAAAGTGTACCAGCTGGCGAAAATAATGATGAACTATTCCATTATGTAAGCTTGAATACGGAGGTGATTGGTATGATCATTAGCAAAGTAACTGGTCAACAACCTTCTGAGGTGATGAGCGAAAAAGTATGGTCAAAAATAGGAACAGAACAAGATGGATTTATAGTCCGTGATCCTAATGGTTACGAAATGGTGAGTGCAGCGATCAACTCTACATTGCGAGATGCGGGGCGATTAGGTTTAATTATGCTAAATGATGGTCAATATAATGATCAACAAGTCATTCCTGCATCGGTTGTTAAAACCATTAAGAAAGGAGGAAGTGTTGAAAAATTTGCCCAATCTAAAAGAGGTAAGATTTTCAAAAACTTCCACTATACCAATCAATGGTGGCATACGGATAAAGCCGCTTTTTTTGCCAAAGGTTTATTTGGGCAATGGATTTATGTAGACCCAATTACGGAAACGGTAATTGTAAAATTCACCACTTCAGATATTCCGACCTCCACAGAATATGATTGGATGAATAATATGAATTTGATGGAGGCGATTGTAGAGCGATTGGAAAATGTAAAGTGATAGATAAAATTATCATAAATGGCATTTACACCATCCACAGATACTAAATTATTATTGGCTAAACTTAAAGCCACTTTTCCCGATTTTGAATATAAAGATTGTAAACACCTCAAACATGGTTTTGACCATGACGTTTTAATTATTGATAAATATGTTTATCGTTTTCCAAAAACCAAGTACTATGTAAAGCAGTTAGCATCAGAGGCGAATTTAACCGCCTATTTATTCAGAAAGGTAGATTTGCGCTTTCCTGTTTACGATTATATCGCAGATGATTTTTCATTTGCTCGACATCCATTGATTAAAGGGGTTGAAGTAACAGAAAATACTTTTCGGCTATTATCTAGTCACAAGATAAAAATGCTTACTACGAATATTGCATCTTTCTTAACTACGCTTCATACGATACCAATCTCAAAAAATGATTATTTCGGTTTTGTAGAAAATAAATATAATACTACTCTGGGAAAAGTACCTAATTATGTCCCTACTCATTCAGATTTAGATATTAATAATCTATTATGGGATAAAGAGGAGGGATTAGGAATAATTGATTTTGGTGATAGATGTTTATTTGACCCAGCTTATGATTTTACCATATTTAATCTATTTGGAGAAACATTTATTTATCAGATTTATGAGGAATATCAGGGACCCAAAGATCCCAGTTTTCTCAATAGAGCTGCACTATATTATCAACAATATCTCTCTTCAAAGAAAACTTGATAAGTAACGACGAAAGAATAATTTGAAATGATTGCGTGATTGTATGATTGTGTACGTCACGTGTACTATCTTTCAAGCACACAACCAAAAAAATAATAGTAAATATATGTCAACTATAAAAAATAACACGCCCATCATCATCGGCGTCGGTCAAATAACAGAACCCGTTCCAGATGATTTAACAACAGCTTCTTCTCATGTGGACCTCGCCAGTAAAGCCGCTTTAATCGCTTTAGCAGATGCAAAAGGAGTAGCATTAGCCAAGGAAATCGATGTCATCGCAGGCGTCAAAACCTTTTCCGATTCTTCCCCACAGCATCAAGCAAAAACGGGTCGGACGAATAATTTTCCTCGATCTATCGCTAAGAGAATTGGTGCCAATCCAAAACGAGCTATTTATGATTCCGTCGGTGGAGATTCGCCTCAAAAACTAGTATCAGAGTTTGCAGAAAGATTAGCAGCGGGTGATTGCAAAATGGTTTTATTAGCAGGAGGGGAAGCGATTGCCAATGCCAAGGCTGTAAAAAAACAAAAAGTCAAAGTCAATTGGACAGAAAAGATAGACGGTCCATTAGAAGATCGAGGAAGAAGCGGATTAAAGCTTATTACTAGGTCGGAAATATCCAACCAGATAATAATGCCCATGCAGTTTTATGCATTAATGGAAAATGCTCGTCGGGCTTCGCTCCAGCAAACTAAGGAGGCATACGCCAAAGAAATGGGGCAAGCTTTTAGTGATTTATCAAAAGTAGCTGCGAAGAATCCATATGCAGTTGACCAAACCGAATATGATGTACAAAGCATCATTACACCTACGCCAAAAAACGGTTTAATCATTGCGCCTTATACCAAAAAATTAATCGCTAAAGATCGAGTCAACCAAGGAGCAGCCGTATTGATGACTACAGTCGGTCAGGCTAAGGCTTTAGGTATTGCTGAAGATAAATGGGTCTTTTTGCATGGCTATGCGAGTACCAAAGATCCCGTATTATTGGAACGTCCTTCTTTAGGGCAATCGGAGGGTATGGAGCAGGCATTATTAGGGGCTTTATCCAATGCTGGGAAAACGGCCGATGACATTCAGCATTTTGATATTTATAGTTGCTTTCCGATTGTTGTCAATGAATCTAAACGAATTTTAAATATCAAAGCAGGAGATAAACGTCCATTGACACAAACAGGAGGCTTAGCTTTTTTTGGTGGCCCTGGAAATAATTATTCCATGCATGCCATCGCAAGTCTAGTCGAAAATTTACGAAAAGATAAAGGGAGTTTTGGTTTAGTATATGCCAATGGCGGTTGGATGTCTAAACACTCGGTGGGGATCTACTCTACCCAAGCAACAGAAGGTGACTGGACGCCAAGTGATAGTACCGCATTTCAAGCCAAGGCCGATGAAAAGCCATTAGTAAAGATGAATCGTCAACCAGAAGGGGAGGCAGTTTTAGAAACCTATACCATACATTATTTCAAAGGTTTTCCTGTAAAAGCCATTATTGTTGGGCGATTGAAAGAAAGCGGAGAGCGTTTTTATGCGGGTACGCAAATGGCAGAAACGGAAACGATACAAGCCTTAGCTAAAGAAGATCTAATAGGCTCCACTATTTTTGTAGAGGCTGATCCTAGAGGCAATCGCTTTGCCTTTAAAAAAGAAGGTTTAGCAAAATTCCGCCCTAAAGTCATTGATACCTTTAAAGAAAAATATAATTTCTGTACCGTAGAAAAAGACGATTGGGTCTTGAAAGTCACCATCAATCGACCAGAAGTGCGCAACGCCTTACACCCTCCTGCCAATGAAGAATTATCAGGCATTTTTAATGCTTTTGAAAAAGATGAAAATCTAAGAGTGGCGATTTTGACAGGCGCAGGTAACGACTCTTTTTCTGCTGGCAACGACTTGAAATATATGGCATCTGGTAACCCTATCTATATTCCAGAAATGGGCTTTGCTGGAATTACTAGTCGTCCTAAAAGATTAAAACCTATTATTGCTGCGGTGAATGGCTTGGCCTTAGGGGGTGGTTTAGAAATTGCGATGGCCTGCGATATTGTAGTGGCAGCTGAACATGCAAAATTTGGATTACCCGAAGTGAAAATCGGTCTATTTGCAGGAGCAGGTGGCGTTCAGCGATTGCCCCGACAAATAGGCAAAAAAGCAGCAATGGAAATGATGTTGACCGGACAAGCGATCGACTGTAACAAAGC
>CALJIY010000411.1 GCA_937973945.1 uncultured Saprospiraceae bacterium
CGGATTTTGTTTAACAACGGATTTTAACTAGGTTGAAAAAATGAATAATATCAGTATTTAGTTTTTACCTTAGCTTAGGTCAATAGATAATTGAATAGAGTCAGAATCAGTAGTCAGCGAATATTGATCTTTATATAATAAGTCAAGTTGTTGTTGAAGATTTGATACCTTCCTATTATTAATTAGTGTGGATTTCAATAAACAAGTCAATTGTTGATGGTGTTCCTTTACCTCTAGTACTATCTGTTCTTTTCTATTTAGTGGAGGTTCTTTTTGAAAGGCAGTTTCCACAATCGACAATAATAATAAAGGCGAGATGGCTATTTCTTTTGAATGGACCGCTTGACTAAATTCAATAGACAGCTGATCGCCAAATCGAATTTGCTCCATATCTAAATAGTTTTGAATTAGACTCAATTCCTTGTGTAAATCTACTTTCGGATCATTACATTGATAAAGCATGTAATCTAGCATTTCCGATAATTTCAAAACTACTTCAGGTGCTTTGTCTGATTGTTGCTGAGATAATTTCTGTAATTGGCGTAAAGATTTGGTCAGTATTCTTGGATTGATCTGTGCTTTTAGTAAGTTTAATTCTGCTTCTGTTTTTTCCTTTTGCAATACAGTTAATTGCTGTTTTTCTTCAAACCTATCTTTAATGATTTTGATAATGGATACTATCAGCACCGTTAGATATACATTTGTGCCTTGGTATCCAATGTTTGCAAATGGATTTGTCAAAATATCCGAAATACTATGAATATCATTATAGCCTGTTAAATAAAGCGGGTTGACATAATCTTCCACCAAATGAGCAAGGGTACAGAAAAAAGAGATACTTACTAAAAATAAGACAAAAAAACGGAGGTACTTTTTTTGAAGTAAATATTTTGGAAGGAGGCCATATATCAAATGATAAGTAGCTAGAATTTGAGTGGGCAAAATAAATAATTTTGTCAAAAAAGAAGCCACCCAATATTGTCCAAACCCCATGGCATAAATAGGGTAGATAACTAAGGTAGATAACCAGAATAGGCTATGCTGGAATATTCGATTTTGTCGAATGGTATGGATTATTTTATGCATCATATCAAGCATTTGGTTTTTTTGCTCCCTTTTTAATGCTCAACTTTACTTCATAGCTATTTTCCTTTTCCTTAATATCTAAGGTATGCTGATTCGGATAAATTAGGGCCAATTGTCTTTTGACATTATTCACACCAATTCCTTTCTTGTAGCCAGTTTTGTCTATGGCGATGGAATTTGGTTTGGTATTAAATACACTAAAGTGAATTTCCGCTTCCTTGACGATTAAATCTATTTGAATCTTAGGACGTTGATGATCGCTACTTGCACCATGTTTAAAAGCGTTTTCTACCATCGACAATAATACTAAAGGCGCAATGCTTTGCTTGGGATCATCGATCACTTTATTAAATTGTAAATCCAATCGATCTCCATAGCGCAATAATTCCAGATCAATATAATTTTGTATTAATTCCACTTCCTTTTGAATGGGGATTTCTTTATCACGTTCTTGGTATAAGGTATAGTCAATCATATCCGCCAACTTTTCAATCATTATTGGCGCCTCAGGTGATTTTATCAAGGTGAGAGTATATAAATTATTAAGAGTATTAAACAAAAAATGGGGATGTAATTGGGCCTTTAAGAAACCAAGTTCGGCAGATGCTTTTTCTTTTTTTAACAAGGCTACTTCTTGTTGCCCTTCAAAATGTTCTTTTATCAGTTTCACCATTACAGTAAAAAAGGCAAACAAGTAAACCCAAATTACATAGCGATTCATGATAGGCGCATGCTGGGTTAAAATTTCAAAAATCGTTTCTTGTTCGCCACCAAATCCTAGAACAGGTTCATAGACATATATTTTAAAAAAACGTGCCACTGCTGAAGTAATATAAATACTCCCAGCAAAGGAAATGAAGAAAGCGACATACCGTCTCTTGTAAATCAGTTTTGGTAGCTGATAATACATTAAAAAATAGGTCGCCATTAACTGGGCTGGCAAATAGCATAGCTTATTGACCAATGGCTCCCATTTGTTGTCAGCCGAGAAATTACCAATAATAGACCATAGAATAATAGAGGCCGTCCAATACAGCACATGACTGAGCACTCTGTTTTGAAGGATTTTATCTATTATTTTATTAATACTTTCCATTTATGTATGGCTGTTTTTCCGACAAGTATAAGCAAAATAGGTCTTTTAAGTAGGCTATATCGCCGAATTCCCATTTCCGACCCACGAATTACCCATACCTACCGCTGATCTAGTTCATCTGCTTCTTGGCACTTTAGAGGAGTTGGAAATGTCGTTTGGTCGCCTTTTATATATAGTAAGCTTGTTTATGTTGCATCTTTGAACCAAGAAAAGAAGGGAGACTTATAATCTGACTTCTTGTCTAGCTAAATTAAATTTGTCCAGCACCGGGAAGGTGCTGGACAAAAGGTTGTTTTCCTGGAGAACTTCTCGTTGTCCAGCAAATTTCAATCACAGTAATTTAATCATTAATAAAATAACAATCATGAATCGAAAAATCAAAATATTCAGAAATACGCTTTTATGTTTACAAATATTAGTACTGGCTTTTTCAACGATGTGGTTCGATGATGAAATTAAAGGATGGTGGAATAGAACCGTTACACCTATATTCGAGCAATCTACTAAATCACCCAATGTCACTGTCCATAAAGATATGGTCACTATAAAGGGACTAAATAGCAAACGCTCCCTACATGTTTATACGCCACCTAGTTACCAATCTAGCAACAAACACTATCCAGTAGTGTATATGTTTGATGCTCATCGTTTATTTGATGTTAAAACGACTAGTAGAGCCGAAGAAGGATTAGATGAATTTTTGGATGCAGCCAGTGCAAATGGACAACAAGAACTAATCATTGTTGCCATAGAAGCTTCGGCCAATCGAAATAGAGAGATGAATCCTTACGACCCTAGAAATATTGACAAAAATGAAGCGGATATTTTCATGCGTTTTATGGCAGAAGAATTAAAGCCAATGATTGATCAAGAATACCGAACGATACCAGACCGAAAACATACTAGTATCATGGGTGCTTCTTTGGGCGGATTAATGTCTTTCTATACGATCATGAATTATCCAAATATCTTTTCAAAAGCAGGTGTATTGTCTCCTTCTTTTTTACATTCTGAGAAAGTATTCAACCTCCCAGATTCTTTAACCAATTCCGATATTCAGATCTATATGAATGTGGGGGAACAAGAGTTTGTAGGTATGAAAACAGTGTTCCATCTTATGGAACAAAAACTACAAGCCAAAGGCTTTACGGAAGAGCAACTAAAAACGAAAGTAGTAGCAGGTGGAGGACATGAAGCCAAGGTTTGGTCAGATGGATTTTCGGAAGCTTATGATTGGTTTTGGGAGGATTGAGAAATATCAAAAATAGCATCTTAAAAATATGGTTCCTTGACAAATACTTTGGATATGTAGGATCGTCGAGGTTTGTAACCTCGATGCACTATGATAATCGTATGGTATCGAGGTTCCAAACCTCGACAATCGACTTTAAATATGGAATTTGCCAAAGAGCCCAAAATATTAATCATGAAAAATATAGCATTTCAAATTACCCTAATTGTTTTAGCCATCATTTCATTTGGATTTTTAGAAAGTACGGTCCATAATGATAGTCCGCTAGACAAGACGCTTAGCCAACAAGCTAATCAGTTGATGAAAAAGGCACGAATGGAGCGACAGTTTGTAGGCGCTAGTGCAGGCATTTATGCCAAAGGAAAAATCCAATGGATGGGGGCCAGTGGGGATCTTCAAAAAGGAAAGGTTCCTGCTCAGGCTGATATGCTGACCCGCACGGCTTCTATAGCTAAACCGATGACCGCTATAGCTATCTTACAGTTAGTGGAACAAGGGAAGTTGGATTTAGATGTCCCTATTCAAACATACCTGCCAACATTTCCTAAGAAGAAAAAAGGCCTGATTACGGTTCGTCATTTATTACAACAGACTTCTGGTATCGAAGCTTATGCTAATAAAAAAGAAGCATTTCCAAGGGAACACTATAGCAGTTTACAAGCGGCCATGCAGGTATTTGCGAATAGACCTTTAGCTTTTGA
>CALJIY010000412.1 GCA_937973945.1 uncultured Saprospiraceae bacterium
ACTTTGCTTCAACTGTTGGGTTGTGGAAGGCGCCTCTTCTGTTAAGCTACCGGGCGTTTCACAAGTAGTTGGATCAATGAATGCTAAAAATTCACTGCCAGCTGGTACATGGAAGCCAGGACTTAACAAAATCGATTCTCCTGCTTGGTACACGACCGTGTCTACTGCTGTCTCCCCGCTTGATAGAATAGATATTTCTGCCTTATAAATACCTTTTTGAATAGGTGTATTATTTAATATTAATATAGGTTCCGAACAATCACTACAAGTAGCAACTGATAAGTTCAATACCACAAAGCTATCACATTGGGTAGTTGTGGTAAGGGTATCTCGATATTGACCAGCAATGGATAAATTGACTTCGTTGAACAGATAAGTATCTCCTTCACAAATCGATTCGAATATGACGGTCTGTGCAGTATCACTCACTGTTAAGTCTAAAATCACGAAACTATCACATTGTAGGGTATTGAGTAAAGTATCTCTGTAAATACCAGTAGTCGTTAACGTTTGGCCTTTAAAAGTATAAGATTCCCCTTGACAGATACTAGCATCAATTAGATTTTCAGAAGTAGCATTTACCTTTAAGTCCAAAATGATAATGCTATCACATTGAGCTGCATTTAATAAAGTATCTCGATAAATATCGGCGGTCGTTAAGTCCTCTCCATTAAAAGTAAAGAAGTCTCCTTGACAAATAGTGGTATCAATGATTGTTTGGGAAGTATTATTTACGGTTAAAGCTAAAGTAATCACACTATCACATTGTGCAGCATTCATTAAGGTGTTAATATAAGTGCCACTCTCTGTTAAGTCTTGCCCATTAAAAGTAAAGAAGTCTCCTTGACAAATGGTGGTATCAATGAATGTTTGAGAAGCATCAAGTATTGCTAAGTTCAACACAAGGAAACTATCACATTGTGCCTCGTTTTTTAAGGTATCTCGATAAGTGCCAGCGGTCGTTAAATCCTGTCCATTGAAAGTAAGGAAGTCTCCTTGGCAAATAGTCGTGTCAATGACTGTTTGGGAAGTATCATTTACCGTTAAAGTTAAAATAATGATACTATCACATTGTGCTGCATTAGGGATGGTGTCTCTATAAATTCCAGTACTAGTTAATACTTGATTATTAAAAGTGAAACCCTCTCCTTGGCAAATTACTTCTGAAGCGGTCGCTTCAATCTGATCTGCGATGGTTAAATTCAAAATTACAAAACTATCACATTGTGCGGCATTGACTAAGGTATCTCTGTAAATACCACTAGTCGTTAATTCCTGTACATTAAAAATATAAGAATTCCCTTGACAGATAGTCGTATCAATGATTGTTTGAGAAGTATCATTTACGGTTAAAGCTAAAGTTATCACACTATCACATTGTGCGACATTCATTAAGGTGTTAATATAAGTGCCACTCTCTGTTAAGTCTTCCCCATTAAAAGTAAAGAAGTCTCCTTGACAAATGGTGGTATCAATGAGCGTTTGAGAAGCACCAAGTATTGCTAAGTTCAACACAAGGAAGCTATCGCATTGCGCTGTATTGAGTAACGTATCTCGATAAGTACCAGCGGTCGTTAAGTCTTGCCCATTAAAAGTAAAGAAGTCTCCTTGGCAAATAGTGGTATCAATGACTGTTTGTGAAGTATCAAATAGTGTTAAGTTTAAAACCAGAAAACTATCACATTGTGCGGTGTTTAATAACGTATCTCGATAAGTACCAGCGGTCATTAAGTCTTGCCCATTAAAAGTAAAGAAGTCTCCTTGACAAATAGTGGTGTCAATGATAGTTTGAACAGTATCAAGTAGTGTTAGATTTAAAACAAGGAAGCTATCACATTGTGCTTCATTGAGTAAGGTATCTCGATAAGTACCAGCGGTCGTTAAGTCTTGCCCATTAAAAGTAAAGAAGTCTCCTTGGCAAATGGTGGTATCAATGACTGTTTGCGAAGTATCATTTACGGTTAACACTAAAGTAACAACACTATCACATTGTACCGCATTCATTAAGGTGTTAATATAAGTGCCACTTTCTGATAAATCATCTCCATTAAAAGTAAAGAAATCTCCTTGGCAAATAGTGGTGTCAATGAGTGTTTGTGACGTACCAAGTATCGCAAGGTTTAAAACAATGAAGCTATCACATTGTGTTTCATTGAGTAAAGTATCTCGATAAATGCCAGCGGTCGTTAAATCCTCTCCATTAAAAGTAAAGAAGTCGCCTTGGCAAATAGCTGTATCAATGACTGTTTGCGAAGTATCAAGTAGTGTTAAGTACAACACAAGGAAACTATCACATTGTGCTGCGTTGACTAAAGTATCTCGATACGTACCAGCATCAGTCAAATCCAACCCATTAAAAGTAAAGAAGTCGCCTTGACAAATAGTCGTATCAATTTGTGTTTGCGAAGTATCCGACACGCTTAAATTCAATACAATAATACTATCACAACCCAATGTGTTCATTAGGGTATCTGAATAGACGCCACTAATTGTTAGATTTTGATCGTTAAAAATATAAGGGTCTCCTTGGCAAATAATACTGTCTATCTCTGTTGGTTCTGGCGCAAGTACTTCTATTTTCGTTGCACATACTCCTTGATTATTTGCTTCGTCCGTTGCGATTAGATTTATATCGTGGATACCAATATCCATACAACTAAAAACTGTTTGATCTATGCTTACACTTTGAAGTCCACAATCATCATCTGCTCCTAAACTCAAATCATCAATTGATAAAATATATTGATGATCGTTATTTAAGGTAATTTCGATTGGAGAATTTAAAGTAGGAATAGCTACACTACTAAGGTAGAGGTGCATATTTACTTTTACATTAGTTTTAGCGATACTTGGCGCACCGTAGCCTGTTAAATTCAATCCACCAAAGAGTACTTGACCGTCCCCCCAATTTGCTTTTACGACTAAATCTGTACCATTCGTAGATACCAGAACCCTTGTGGTATCCATATTCTCTGGGATAATCTCTGGGATAATTACCGCACCATAACTATAAGGGTCATCACTCAGTTCTGTAAGTATAGGTAAACGAGGACCCGTAAAAATCGGAAAGATAGGTTTCCTTGCAAAAGCATCTTCATAAGAACCTGTAACTAGATTGACACCTCCAAAGCCAAAGGACATCCCATTCCCTTCCCGAGGCCCCGCATTAAGGAATAAAGAATTACCCGCTGCTACCCAATCTTCCATTAATTGTTGATTGGCTGTTAGGAAGTCTTCCATCTCATTGGCATTATTGTCCGTTCCTTCTAAATATATATAATTGTAACTATCAGAGAATAATTTGTTCGCATCTACCTCTTCATAGATTAATTCATGCCAAGCATCTCCAAAGGCTGAATTCAATTCGATGATGTAGTTTTGATGATTCCAAGGAAGGCCTACTGCTGCATGAACAAAGGCCACATCTACCTCTTCATTTTGACAATATACTTGTGGCGGATTCGTATCTGCTTTAGGAACTAATTGCAACAAACCTAAATCTAATTGACAGCTTTCATCATTATCTGCGACAGCAAACATTTGATAATCACCAGTTGGTAAATTTCTAAAATGACCAGTGTTCTGCGTGCTAGTCTGCGTGCTAATAAAATTCCCTTCATCATCATATAAATCAAAACGGAAAGTTCTACCGATAGCGGAACTGACTTCTGCATACAACTCCCCGTCATCGGTATTCGGACAGGAAGCATCTATTGGACGTGCTTGTAATTTTACTAAATCACAAGGTATTTCGCAAACGGTATCATCTATTACTTCAATAGTGGTAGAGCTGAAACTACTACTATTCGCACCAATAGCTTCTAGGGTTATTGTATACATACCTGTTTGGGTAAAATCAGGCAAAGGAAACGATACTTGATTTCCATCTACTCGCCAAATATACGCTGTGGCATCTCTAGAGATATCTGTTATTTCAGGTGTGGTATTGATTGGGATAGTCCTACTTTCTATCTTAAATGCAGCAATGACTGAATTTTTTTCTAGGGTACATTTTGGTGGATAAATGAGGGTGATAGGAGCACCAATATTAAAAGAATAATCTGCTGCACTAGCAATTACAGGTGGAGTAGATAGCGTTGTATTAATACTTAAATTAGTGTAAAAGGAGGAGGTAATATCTTCTTCTGCTATGTTTGTATTGGCCATCACACAACAATCGATTCCTAAAGAATCGGTTTTGACTAAATGTGTCTCGCCACCATCACCACCAGGTAGTGAAATAAGATAGCCACCATCTGCAGCTAATAATATTTTAGTAACAATTAAATTGTAATTTGGAGCACTCGGTAAGATGAGATCTAAACCAGTAACTTTTCTTGTCCAATTTATTTGCCCATCAAAGCCAACATTAATTAATTGATAATCAACTGTTTCGGGGTAGCCATTATGTAAGGTGGTACCATTAATTCCGATCATCGTTACCCCATTATTTCCGTCGCCGACCATGTCTTGAAAGGAAATCAATTGTCCATTGAAAAAGTCAGGCGTGTTATATCTTTTGACCCAAGATATATTGCCTAGTGTGTTCAATTTAAGTAGTGCACTATTGGCATATTCGTCCCCGTCTGCTAAGACCATGTAGCCCTCACAATTTGGAATTTCTTTTAATTGTATACGGGATCTACTTCCTGTAAAAAATTTATAATTAGCCAATCCTTCCTTCCATTCTAGCTGTAGATTTTCATCTAGCTTCATCAGCGCAAAGTGCTGCGGATTGGTGCCAGATTGAATCCATCCTAGTAAAAAACCACCATTTGATTCCGTAGCAATAAGATCACCGAAGAAATCTGATCGGTTATTATCCCCAACCCATAATTGCTTTTCTATGCTTAAATCTGTCGCATTTAATTGAACGACAAAAATGTTTTTTTCGATTCCATTTTGATACCCTCCACCGATCAGATAACTCGTATCCGTAGCAATTATTTTATAGGGCATTAATATTCCATCAGTAGCTAATTGTTTGCCCATACTATTGACAATGTTTCCGTTGGTGCCATCTACTTCTATTAGCAATAAATTTTGATTAGTACTGCCGCTTTCTTCTCTACCCATCACAATCAGTATATTACCATCACTTTTTTCTATAGCCGTTAATCTATAATTAGGATTACTAGGACTAGGCAAACTACTAGAAGTCCACACTTCATTTCCAAGCGCATCTATTTTGAACACTAGTGGGCTAAACAAACTAATAAATACAAATCCGCCATCACTTGTTTCAATTATTTCTTGCCCATACGCTCGACCACCTCCTGAATTAGGACCAGCGACTTGAACAGAAAAGCCATTAGAATTGTCTGTTACAACATATAGTCGTTTCGTTTTTTCACTAGAACAAGTACCAGCTGTATTTGATAAACTATAGGTAATATCATAAATACCTGGAACAGAAAAAGTATCGGTAAGATTTTTGTTACTTCCTACAATTTCGCCATTTATTTCCCATTGATAATTGGCACCTTCAATTGTACCAATAAAATTGACAGGAGTACCAACATTTATTAAACTTGGGCTATCAAAAGTCACCTGATCTATACAAGGTACTATTTCAAATACTTCACTCAAACCTAATAAATCACTATTTCCTTCACGGCCTGTAGCGGGATCTCCTTCATCGGTTACCCGAACTCGAACGGTGTTACTATAATCATTTGGCACCACCCAATCATAAGTTCCTGTTGTATTGGATACATTGCTCGCTATAAATTTCCAAATTGGATTGTCGCCTTCCTCTGTCGTATACTCGATTTTTACTTTAGAAGAGGAAGATATTAATGGACTATCCCAGACTACTGTATAAGTAAAACCAGAGGTAATCTTTTCCTCCAATATTGGATTATTGATCTCAATACTAGGTCCACAGCCTGTACCTATTCCTACAGCACACCATGCCTCTTGGATGGCATTGTATACAGACACGTCACTTTCATACAAATCTAAGGCAGCATCTAAGGAGCCATCTTTTGCATCCAAATAGGTACTGTTGGAAGTGATATAAGTGGTTAAATTATGGTAAACAATATTTGTTGCTTTCTCTATCCCTATAGGAGTGATATTATACTCGTAACCAAATTCGTTGGTCCCAATGCCGCCTTCGCAAAGCAGATAAAACCAATGATTTTGTACACTACTATTGATATGTACTCCACCAAAATCTGTTATTTCGTCATGCCAATATTCTCCAAGATAGGCTTTCGGATGAGCCAACTCATGTGGGTCTTCCATATTTCTAAGTCCCATTCCATTTGCAAAATCAAAATCTTCTCCTATCATCCAATTCGCATCTTGCGGTGCACCTAATGCATCAAACACATGAAATTCGATGACACTCCCAAAAATATCACTGAAGGATTCATTTAATGCTCCAGATTCATCTTGATAAACAAGCCCATTAACCACACTTGTTTCCGTTACGCCATGGGCAATTTCATGTGCGATTAGATCCAATGATGTAAAAGATCCAACTGCCGTACCATCTCCATCCCCATAAGTCATCTTTACACCATCCCAAAAAGCATTTGGATAATCCTGCCCATAATTGACTATATTAATAATTGGACTACCTTCCCCGTCATAACTATCTCTACCATGTTCTTGAAGAAAATAGTCGTAGACTCGTTCTGATCCCCAATGTGCACTGATAGCAATAGGTAAGGTGTCCCAATAATTATCTGCATCAAAGTAGTCTGTTAGGTTACTGTAGTTCCACTGATTATTGGCACTTTGGGTCCGAATATCTATTTCAGGACTTGTATAATCCAGACTATAGTCTGTACCGTTAAAGTCCGTTGAAAAATCTACAACGCCATTATTAAAGTCGATATATCTAGCGATGCCAGTTCCTTCAGCTGGTGTAAAATTAGCGGTATTAGGTAGGGCTTCATGACAAGCTTCATTCGGACCATGATTATGCTCAAAACAACTAGTACTGATTAAATCTACAGCATTAATCATCCGTCCAGTAGTAGCACTTACATAATAATTTTTTCTGGTAGCTGGGTCTAGCGCATAAATATCAAACTTATAGACTAACTCTAATTCTCGACCTTGACCGGAGGAAAACCAAACTAACTCCCCAGCTGGATAATAAGTAGCCATAGGATCATTCAGTGCCTCTTGAAGGATTTGTTCTAAAGCAGGAATCTCCCAAGCATATTCTCGAGCATTGGCACTTTCTAATGCAATTTCTCTAGCTTGGTCTGGAGTAAAGACTGGTGTAGCGTCTTGATTTTCGTTGGTTTTAGCGAATTGTCCTTGTGCTAAAACGATGTAATCATCTTGTTCGTGAAGTATCCAGTGATGATTTTCAACAGGAAGGTCCAGATAAGTCTGTTCGTATATGTACCGTGTTTTGTCTTTCTTGCCCTTCTTGGTTTTTTTTAATTTAAAAACACTTCTTTCTTTTCCTTTTTTCCCTTCATTTAGCAAGGTTAGTAGATCTTTTTGCTTAAACTTGGCCTCTTTTTGAAGTTTTAAATAATTTGGCCGACTGTCTTTAGTAGACCATTTGGCTAAAGTTTCGGGTATATCTTTTTTAGACTGACCATTTTGAGAGAAGACGAATAGAGGTAGGAGGAGACCCTGAACTAAAAGACAAGCTTTTAAGGTACTTAAGTAAGTTTTGGTCATATTGTCAACGTTTGCTATTCTTGGGAGGAATAGATATTGTGCTAATCGGTTAAAGTCACATAGATTGGAAAATAGGTGGCTTTTAAAATAATGCTTATGCTTTAATCAATTACATTAAATATCTACCATCTATTATGGAAATTAGTTTCCAATCTACCTGTAAATTACATAAAATTATAAGCTCTTTTGTTTCTTTTTAAACATAAGCATAATATTAGACAATAAATAACATTTTTCGTTTACATAATGTTAAAATTTTCTGGTTTTTAGTTTTAAACAATTGAAAATCAGTAAGTTTTAGATTGAACATAAGTAAGTGTATTACTGGGAATTGAATTGAACTAGGGATTAAAAGACTGATTTCGGTTGTAAATACCGAAATTTGGTATTTTAATGATATTTCACAAAATAAATTATGTCATTTTCTGATCTGCCTTTGCCTTTTTCTTTGCTGCATGCTTTGCAAAAAGAACAGTATACCGCACCATATCCCATACAAAGGGAAGCCATCCCGCCTATTATAAATGGGAAAGATGTGTTAGGAATCGCCAAAACAGGATCTGGAAAGACGGCCGCCTATGTATTGCCCATTTTAGCGAAGTTAGAAAAAGGCCAAGCCTTCACCAATCGACAGGTACCTGTTTTAATCCTCGTACCTACTAGAGAGTTAGCCGTGCAGGTGGCTCTGGTAGTTGAGCAATTTGCTACCTATCTAAAATCGCGGGTAAAAACCTTGGCGGTGCATGGTGGCGTGTCGATTAATCCCCAAATGCAGGCCATGAACCAAGTGCAAATATTGGTCGCTACCCCAGGAAGGTTATTAGATTTAGTAGATAGCAATGCTGTGAAGTTGTCAAAGGTTGAACTATTGGTCTTGGATGAAGCAGATAAAATGCTGAATCTAGGATTTAAAAAAGAAATGGATCGGATCATTGGATTGTTACCTACCCGACGGCAAAATGTATTATTCTCAGCAACTTTGAGTGAAGATTTAGCCAGTTTATCTGCCATCTTATTACAGGAGCCACTTACTATAAAAATTGAATCCGCTGAAACGGCAACAGAACTAATCGAGCAATCTGCCTACTTGGTGGCAGAAGAGAAAAAAGGCCCTTTATTGAGGTATTTGATTAAGTCGGCGGACATGCAGCAAGTACTAGTTTTTACCTCCTCTTCATACAAAGCAGATAATGTCGCCAACAAATTGAGAAAGAATGGCCTAGAAGCGGCTGCTATTCATGGAAAGAAAAGCCAATCGGCACGAACAAAAACCCTTAAACAGTTCAAATCAGGTAAGCTTCGAGTATTGGTCACCACAGATTTATTAGCACGAGGCATAGACATTGATTCCTTACCACATGTTATTAATTATGAATTGCCTCGATCGCCTAAAGATTTTATTCATCGAATTGGTCGGACAGGGAGAGCAGAGATAAAGGGCGCCGCTATTTCCTTGGTTACCTCAGATCAGTTAGCCCATTTTAAGGTCATTCAAAAGAAAATGAAGCAGTGGACCGCATTAATTGATAGTTCAGAATTTGATTTGAAAGGGTATTAGGTTTCTTTAGGAGTCAGGAGTTAGAAGCGGCATCCTTATAAGCTTGGACAGTTGTGAGAAAGTCGAATCTAAATTCGACTATCGCAAAAGCTAAAAGTATCCAAGCTTAGAAAGATACTCTACAGCAAAAAAATGAGCCTTGATCGTCAACGTTTTATAGGTATTCACCATTCACAATTCTCCATTCAGAATTAATTCAATTACCTATTACTTTTTACCTAAAACCTAACTAAGGTTAAAATATCGAGTCTTACTAATATCTAATTGCAGCCCTTCATATTTATCAATAATCTCCTGCTCACTTCTGGTAATAACCGTATTGATCCCAAACTTGGATTGTACGAGCCCATCTTTCATTTTAGCAGAATGGATCAGTTGATTTTGATAGTTATAGTAGAAACAAACGCCGCCCTCTTTGAGCGTATCTAAGGTGCAGGGAACGTA
The DNA here is from genome assembly GCA_937973945.1 of uncultured Saprospiraceae bacterium. Lineage (GTDB taxonomy): Bacteria > Bacteroidota > Bacteroidia > Chitinophagales > Saprospiraceae > JAFMDF01. The sequence continues at coordinate 9,656 of CALJIY010000412.1, forward strand.
TTCATTTTCTCTTATTAAAAGGTCCGCTTTTTGATTGTCTAGTAAAAACCAAAACTTACCATTCAAAAAGGTAAATCCATGACAGTTAAAACTATTATTGTAGACTAGATCATCGACTACATTTTCAGTCTCTTTAAAGGATAATCTTTTTCCTTCTGTGTCAAAAACAATTGGAAAAGTAGTAGCTCCATCTAATTTTTGGAGGGCAGTTAAGATGGTACCTTTCTTAGTATATACATTACATTCTTGAAAACCAGTTATGAAAGAAACGAATACCCAATGACTTTGGTTGGAATTAAAGAAATCATAATAATATCGTTCGGATATTTCAAACAAGCTGATTCTTCCTGTCTCATAAAATTCAATGATGTTGTTTATACTCTTCACGGTGTCAATTATTGAATCATAAAATGGAGTGTAAATTTATGAATACGTTAAAAGAATTGAAACTATTTGGAATGCATTATTGATTTTTTAACATACTTAATTAAAAATAGATGTTTAAAGGTCATCTATTATGCATTTCTCCACTATTATACACCTTTTCTGCTATTCCATAAAAAGTTTTTATTCCATACAGAATAATGTCATCTGGGAAGTCATAATCCACATGGTGTAAAGCAGGGGTATCTTCTCCGGCGCCTAATCCAAACATAGCTCCAGGGTATTTTTCTGTAAATAAACCAAAATCTTCGCCCCATTGGAAAGGGTACGGTTTGTTATGATAGGAAAAATTGTTCTTAAGGGCAGATTGCTCTACACATTGTGCAGCAAAGGCATCATTATGTGATGCAGCAAAGTAATATATCCAATCAATGGTATAGCTTAATTGGTGTTGAGTAGTGATCGTTTCAATTATCTGGACTATTTTACTTTTTGCAGCTTCTAGTTTTGCCTTCGTCCATGATCTAAAAGTATAATGTAGTTCCCCATCCCCTGGAGAGATGCCATAATCTGGTGAACCAATACGAGTAAAGATGGTCGTGAATTTAAGAAAATCCTCACTGGCTAAATCATAATTTTGTAATTCATGAACTTTTGTAATAATGACCGCTATTGCTTGATCTGGATTTCTTCCATTTTCTTGTTGAGCCGCATGCGCCTTTTTTCCTTGAAGTTTTATGACTAAACTGATTGCGGCAGGATTAAAAGTACCTGTTCTACAAACAATTTGCCCTTTGGGATACCCGGGCACATTATGTAATGCAAAAACGTAATCCGGTTGCAATGCCTCAAATTTCGGGTCTTCTAACACCGCTCTCGCACCAATTCCGATTTCTTCTGCAGGTTGAAATAATAAAATTATTTTTCCTTTATTAAATGGCTGTCGATGGAGCTTTTGTGCTAGGCCAACTAGCATAGCAGTATGTCCATCATGCCCACACTTATGAGAGACGCCATCATAAATAGACTTGTGTGCAAAAGTATTTGTTTCTTGAATAGGCAATGCATCCGTATCAGCTCTAAAAAGAATGGTCTTTCCGGGATTTCCTGTATCATAAATAGCTGCTACTCCGTGTCCTCCTAAGTTCTCGATAATTTGGCTGGGCTTGCATTTTTTTAATTCTCTTATAATACGTTGCGAAGTTGCTCGCTCTTGACCAGACAGTTCTGGGTGGGCATGGAGCTCCTTTCTGAAAGTAATTAAATTGTCTAGAGACATATTAGACTATTGGTATTGTATTAGCACTTTGTAGTCACACGGATATTTTTGACCACCGGCCCTTTGACAAACGTTTTTAATATCCATTTCATAAAGAAATTTGGCTTCGGATGTTTGTCTTCATAAGTCATTTCATAAGCCACATTTAAATGAGCTAACATTTGTCCAACACTCATTTTTCCCCATTGCCCTTGTGTGCTGGGGGTTAATTTGTTGATGCGGGCTATGATGGCTTGGGTGTCTGATTTGTCAAAGATGTTTTTCATGGTGTTTGTTTTATCAATGATGTTTTTGATGATTTTTCATTTCCTCAGATTTCATCCGAGGCTATTCATGTTTAACTACTCCGTAGTTTGTAGGCAAAATTGTCAATATCTAGTTACTTATTACCTATTAACTACCTTAACCATTCCCAAATCGTCGAACGGTCTCATAATGTAAAATAGGCAAGCCATCCTCCTTATGTACTAACTCCTCTTTAATCTCTTCATGTAGTAAAGGTAAGGCATGAAAAGGAACAGCAGGATAAGCATGGTGTTCTGCATGAAATGGCATATTCCACAAGAGATAAGCCACTACTTTATTGACGCTGATACTTCTGGTTTTTTCTAAAATATTCCCCTCATGTGGGAGGCCATTATGTTCCATTACCAAATAGGTACTTAACAATCCATGACCAACTACTTGCCCCGTAAATAAACCCCAGAAACCAGGATTCACATAGAGTGCTAGATAAATGAGCCCACTATAAATCAAGGTCACAAAAAAACATTCGATAGCTATTTGCTTCCGCATCTTTGGACGGATATAAGTTGTATATCTTTTTCGGATAAATTCAGGAGAGCCAATCATCCCTAAGAGCGTAAGTATAATTTTTAATTGTAAATAGGGCAAACCAGTTAAGAATGCCAAATAGATGGGCGGATTGGTCAGTATAACGGGAGCAGCCTGGTCCCCAATTGAGATCTCTGGATCTTTCCCAGGAATATGGGTATACCGATGATGCGCAAAGTGCAACTCTCTAAAAATATGGGAAGGATATAAATGCGCAATACCTGCAAAAGTGGCTACCAAGCGATTCAATCTTCTAGACTTAAAAGCCGTCCCGTGTCCAGATTCATGCAAGGCCGCAAACATGCTACAACAAAATAAGCCAAACACAAAATGGGACGCAATCAACCACGGCCAGCCTTTATCCCAGCTCCAAACAATCCATGCCCCAGAGAGTAAAAAAGAAGTAGAGCAGATGATAAATCTAGAAATGGCAGGATGATCTGTCCTCGCCATTAAAGATCTTAATTTGTCTTTCTTAAGGAGGTTACTTTTATGAAATTTTTCTTGCATGATTTCCGTAGTTATATTTTACTCATTTAAAAGATTCCTTTATCTATATTCTTATGCTTTAATCCAAAAGAGCGAATAAACATTATGCTAAGTTAAAAGTCTGCTCACAAATCTTCTACTTCTAATAGATATATGATAGAAATTAATAGACAAAGTCCATCATGCTAGCGAATCATCTAAGAATTTTTACCGTGCAAGTTATAATTTAAAAGAGCCCTTACAAAAACTTAAAAAACATTAACTACCTTAACGAGGAATTCGCTTAAACAACTTCAACTAAAAAACGAAAAACCATGACCTTTCTCTCTATAATCGTCGGTATCCTCTTATTGTTAGTCCTTGTCACTTTCGTTAAGTTGGATGCCTTCCTATCCTTTATGATCGTCTGCCTAACCGTTGGCTTGATGGAAGGATTATCCATTAAAGAAACGATGGATGCGATCCAAACAGGAATTGGCAATACCATGGGCTCACTAGTCATGATATTAGGCTTTGGGGCCATGCTTGGAAAACTAGTCGCAGAAAGCGGTGCCGCAACGCAGATTACAAATAGCTTAGTCGCAAAATTTGGACTCAAGCATATTCAAATAGCCTTAATTATTACAGGCTTTATTGTGGGCATCCCGATGTTTTATACGGTTGGCTTTGTGATTTTGGTGCCTTTAGTCATTGCAATTGCAGCGCAAACCAAACTACCTTTATTGTATGTCGGTTTACCGATGTTATCCTCGCTTTCTGTGACTCATGGTTTCCTGCCGCCACACCCTGCGCCAACGGCGATTGGCGAAATGTATAATGCGGATTTGGGGAAGATTCTGATCTATGGAATTATCATTGGCATTCCTGCGATTTTGACTGCCAAATTTCTATTGGCAGGTACGATGCAGCGCATCCAACCTACCCTCCTAAAAGAGTATGTAGTGGAACAAGATGATAGATATCCAATACCGAGTTTAGGCGTTTCTCTATTTGTCGCTTTGCTACCCGTCGTCTTAATCGGTGGGGTGTCTCTGGCGAAAATGTTTGTCCCAGATAATAATATTTTAAATACTCTTGGCAATCCCGCTATTGCCATGATGATCGCTGTTTTTGCAGCCATATATTTCTTTGGTATTCGAACAGGTCGAAGCATGCCGCAGACCATGAAAATTGTCGCTGCTGCGGTATCAGGCGTAGCCATGGTCTTATTAATTATTTCAGGTGCAGGTGCGTTTAAGCAAGTGATGATCGTTACGGGAATTGGAGATCGAATTGGGGCGCAATTAGGCGCTTTGGGTATGTCCCCTTTAGTGTTGGCTTGGATGATCGCCGCCATATTGCGGGTCTGCGTGGGTTCTGCTACCGTGTCGGGCATGACGGCTGCGGGCATTATGCTACCCATGATCGGCACCGCAGGTGTACCTGTCGAGTTATTGGTCATCGCGATTGGCGCAGGCAGTATCTTTTTCTCCCATGTCAATGACGGCGGCTTTTGGTTGTTTAAAGAATATTTTAATGTCAGTATTAAAGAGACCTTGTTGTCTTGGTCGTTGATGGAGACGATTGTTTCGGTGATGGGACTGATTGGGGTCTTGGTGTTGAATCAGTTTGTGGGGTAGGGACAAACCTATGTGTTTGCCCTATTAGAATTAGGGCAAACACATAGGTTTGCCCCTACGTGTTTGCCCTGTTTCATTAAAACAATAATCATGAAATACAATCCAAAAATCCACAAACGAAAATCTATCCGATTAAAGGGATATGATTATTCCCAAAAAGGATTATATTTTGTAACGATTTGTTGTCAAAATAGAGAACATTTTTATGGAAAAATCGAGAAAGGCGAAATGCAATTGAATGACGCCGGAAAAATGATCCATAAATGGTATCAAGAATTGGAAAACAAATTTTCAGATATCCGATGCCATGAAATGGTCGTCATGCCAAATCATTTTCATTGCATCATTGAAAATGTTGGGGTTACGGATAGGACGGCCGTTACGGCGGATGGGACGGCAAACGGGGCGTCGGCGGTAGGGGCAGACCTATGTGTCTGCCC
>CALJIY010000413.1 GCA_937973945.1 uncultured Saprospiraceae bacterium
CCACCAAAACGAGGAAAACTAACATCATTAAATTCTACTAAATGGTCTGCACCAGAATAGAAAGAAAAAGCCACGACATCTTTGTCCGTCGGATTAAAACTTAATTTACTATTCGTATCAAAAAAGTAAAAATCGGGTTCAATGGTATTTACTTCCAATCCTTCAATATCTGGAGGGGATTCCGTTTGCGTAAAAACATCAAATATTTTTCCATACAAACCACTCTGAATAATATCGGTATATGAGCGTCGCCCACTTAAGGTCAACGATCCTTTTTTAAATAATGGGATTTGTACACTTGCTCTAGCGTTCAATAAATTCATGGCTAGGCTCCCATGAAATTTATTAGGGTCTCCTGTTTTGCCTGTTAAGTCCACCACGCTAGAAAGCCGCCCACCATATTTAGCAGGAAAAGCACCTTTAAATAATTGCACATCTTTCACTGCGTCCGCATTAAAAGCAGAAAAGAAACCAAAAAAGTGATCAACATTATAAACAGTCATTCCATCCAATATTACTAAATTTTGATCGGGTGTTCCCCCTCGCACATACAGACCGGACGAACTTTCATTACTACCACTTACCCCTGGCAATAATTGGAGGGATCGAAAAATATCCACTTCCCCCACGTTTGGTAGTAAAGCCAATTGGGCAGGGGATAGTTGTACTTTACTAATACCCTCTGATGCATTCATCATTTTAAAGGATTTTCCAGAGACGACGATTTCATCTAAAATGACACCAGAAGATAAGGCTACTTCCAAATTTTTGATGTCCATTGTTCCTGCTTCTATTGGAATTTCGCTAGGAGAATAGCCTACATATAACACTTGTAAAACGATCGCGGTATCTGGTAGATCTATTAAAGAAAAGTAACCATCTACATTAGTGGAAGTACCTGAGTTTGTACCCTTTATTATAATGTCTGCAAAAGGTAATCTTTCCTGATTATCTGCTCCTTTGACGACCCCTGAAATATTACGTTGGGCATTCAAGGATACGGCGCATAATAGGCAATAGCATATTAGGAGTATAGGATTTTTCATTGTTTTTTATTAATATACAAAAATGACAATATTAATTGTTTTTTTGATGAGGTAAATACTGGGCACTTTCAAAGTATCGCCCAGTATTTACCTCATCAAAAGAAATCCACATCATAAGTCTTTCCAATAGGAATAGCGACATCCCCAATAAAAAGTTGCTTTCCTCGAATGGAAGTAAGCTCTTTTTGATTAACCGTAAAAGAGCGATGGACTCGCGTAAAAGTATGCTCGGGTAACTTGTCTAATATTTTTTTCATGCTCATTAGGGTTAAAACGGCCTCTTTATTTTTACGATGAATTTTAATATAGTCGGCTACTTTTTCAAGATATAATATCTCTGAAAATGGTATTTTGACCAATGTGTGTTTAGACCGAACCAATAGATCATTTTGCTGTTGAGAATGTTTGCTTTTTAAAAAGCTGGCATAATCTCTCCCTTTTTCACAGGCTGCTTTAAAGCGATTAAATTCAATGGGTTTTAGCAAATAATCAAGGGCATTGACTTGAAAACCATCCACTGCATATTGACTATGAGCGGTCGTAAAGACGACCATTATTTCCTGCTGTAGATTTTTATAAAAATTGATGCCATTAATATCTGGCATATTGATGTCCAAAAAGATCAAATCAACAGGAAATCCTTGAAGATATTTTGCGGCCTTTGATGGTTGCGTAAAGGTATTTGTTAAATTTATAAAAGGTAATCGGCTACAATGCATCTTAATAATCTCTAAGGCGATTGGTTCATCATCTAATGCAATACAGGTTAGCATTTAAGCAAAGATTTTAAGGTGAACTTGATAATGCTTTCTCGAATCCTTGATATCAAGCGTATAACGATTACCATAAATTAGTGCTAATCTATTTTTGACGTTTTTTATACCAATTTGATTAGATGCTGTTCTATCTACTTCATCAGACAATATATCATTTTCTACCCTGAAATCTAATTCCTTTTCCTCTATTTTAAGGCTAATTTTAATAGTTGTGTCAACTTCATTACTAACGCCATATTTAAATGCATTTTCTATAAACGGTAAAAACAACATGGGGGCAACTTGCCAGTTATTCGGATTACCTATTACCTTAAAATAGACAACGGTTTTATTGGTCAGTCTTAATTTTTGTAGCGAAAGGTAGTTGTTGAAATAGGCTATTTCTTTTTCTAAGGGTACCCTTGATTCACTCGCCTCGTTCAATGAATAGCGCATTAAATCAGATAACTTAGCAATGCTATTGGCGGTATGTTCAGATTTAATAATTGCCTGACCATAAATATTATTTAGTACATTAAATAAAAAATGTGGATTTATTTGCGCCCTTAATAAAGCTAACTCTGCCTTTGACTTCTCCGTTTCCATAGACTTAATCCGTGCATTTAATCGCATAATAAAAGAAGCAATTATTATCACAATAAATCGAGGTAAACTTCCTTTTAATAGCGTTTTTAAATTGCCATTTGGATCGCATTGCATTGAAAATAGTTGCACGTACACTATAAAAAGGACAAGTGCAGCTATAATATATCCGATAAGTAGGGCTATAAAAACAAATCGTTTTTGCTTGAAATAATATCGAGGGATAGCAAAATGATAACTGAAGTAGAATAGACCGACCGTCAGCCCACTTAATACAACATAAATGAAAAGATAGCAATTATTAGTTGAATACTTTTCTATGAAAGTAGGCATCGCTACTAAGGGCAGTATTAGAAATATGAGCCACCCGATTAAGTGCGAACCAATATTTATAGCCTTTTCATTCATATATAAACAAAAGTACTATTTCTTTGTACTTTTAAGGCATTTTATCGGTGAAGGATAGGTTTTTATCGGAGTTTGGAGAATTGGTTATATATTTCAATATCTTTGATGGGTACAAATTGAAATTAATAAGAACAGAAACGACCTGAAAAAACATGCAACTACTAAAACCAACAATATACCTCATATCCCTTTTAATCCTATCATTAACCGCCTGCCAAAGCGATACCACTACTATTCAAACCAAAGAAGGGCCTATTGAAATATCATCAGAGGAATTGCTAAAGACGATGGGGGAGGCTTATGTGTATGGCTATCCCCTAGTACTCATGGACCTTACTCAGCGAAACGCAACTAATATAGAGCAACCGCACCCAGTAATACCAAGAGCACCTATCAATCAATTAGGACATTATCGAAAATTTCCAGATCATACCAGTAAAGGTGTCGTCAAACCAAATGTAGATACTTACTATTCTTCCGCTTGGTTGGACTTGACGACCGAGCCTGTCGTTTTATCCATGCCCGCTACAGATCGTTATTATCTGCTACAGATGATGGATGCGTATACGAATGTATTTGCAGCACCAGGCACAAGGACAACTGGCACAGATGCTTTACAATTGCTAATCGCTGGACCTAATTGGAAAGGAGAAGTATCGGAAGAATTTCAACTCATAAAAGCACCTACCAATCTCGTATGGATGCTAGGTAGGATACAAGTCAATAGTCCAGAAGATGGGGCTACTACCGTTAGAGCTATACAAGATAAGATGGATTTATTACCGCTTAGTGCGTATGGTAATACGGATTATGTAGCTCCATTAGGAACGGTGAAAACAGAAAATAATATAGGTGTACCCGCACAAGCTATTCGAGATATAGATGTGCCTACTTTTTTCAATAAAATGGCAGAAATGATGGTCAAGAATCCTCCTGAAATTGCTGATTCTAGTATAGTAAATAAAATGGCAAAAATAGGCTTAATCGCTGGGCAATCATTTGAATTGAGTACAGACAATTTTATTTTAAAAACAAAATTGAAAGCCCTGCCTGGTTTTATTCAAAAAAAGATGGACGAAAGACGAGCAAATCCTGATACTAGCCTATTGGTCAATGGATGGACGGTACTTACCGATGGTATTGGAAAATATGATACAGAATATTTACGAAGAGCCTATATCAGTTTTGTTGGTTTAGGGGCGAATTTGCCAGAAGATGCGGTTTATCCAAATGTGACTAATGATGTCAATGGGGACGTACTAGATGCTAGCAAAGGCTATCAACTCCATTTCGATGCTGACCAATTGCCGCCTGTAAATGCTTTTTGGTCTTTAACCGCTTATAATGCAGATGAATTCTTAGTAGAAAATGAGCTAAATCGTTTTGCATTGGGAGACAGAGATGACTTGATA
>CALJIY010000414.1 GCA_937973945.1 uncultured Saprospiraceae bacterium
ATTGGAGAGGAGTTGATCCAGATGATCGGGTAGATAATAATCAAGATACGGTTCGGCATTTAGCGCTATGGGGAAATTTGATGGCAGGCGGTGCTGGCGCAGAATGGTATTTTGGTTATAAAAACCATAATGATGATTTAGGTTGTGAAGATTGGCGAACGAGGGATCGAATGTGGGACTATACCAGACATGCGCTCCAATTTTTTGAACGACATATTCCGTTTACAGAAATGACTGCTCAAGACGAATTAATTACTGCGGAACAAGGCTATTGTTTTGCTAAAACGGGAGTGGTGTATAGCATCTACATTCCCAATAATGAGACAACGACTTTAGATTTAACTGGACAGGATAAGACTTTTTCTATATCGTGGTATAATCCTCGTACAGGTGGAGGCTTACATAAAGGCTTACTGAAAGAAGTGCAGGGTGGGGGAGTTGTTGCTATTGGATCGCCGCCAGGGCATGGGCGTGGGGATTGGGTGGCTTTGTTGACTCAGATGGACTAGGAACTTTGATTTTACAGGATTATTTTTTTGTAAGATTTTTGGTTCTTTTGTTATACCCTTTATGACAGGTGTAATTGGTTCTAAAAATCATAAATCAGAATTCATAAATCTTACATCATAAATCTGCTTAATACGCAAAATTAGACTGATTTATGATGTATGATTTAAGATATTATGATGTAAGATTTTCTCACATAGTCCAAATCAATTGGAAATTACCTGTGAAAAATCAGTTAAAACTAGAACCAAATCACCTCTGCCTTTATGCCTCTAGGCATAAGCCCGCGCAAGATGCAAAAAGAACAATGTTTTTTTAGGAAGCTTAGCTTACTAAGTACCAATTTTAAAAAATAAACTATGACCCCTTCACAAATCTTAAATCAATCCTTCACACTTCCTTGTGGCGTCACTATTCCAAATCGGATTGTCAAATCTGCGATGAGTGAAAATAATGCCGACGCAGGTGGAAAACCATCCCATCGAATTATAAAATTATACGAAACTTGGGGAAAAGGAGGCGCAGGCATTTTGATATCGGGTAATGTAATGGTGGATTCCAAAGCATTAGGCGAAGAACACAATGTCGTGATTGAGGATGAAAAGTACTTGCCAGAATTGACGAGTTGGGCAACAGAATGCCAAAAAAATGGGTCGCATTTATGGATGCAAATCAATCACCCAGGCAGGCAAGCCCCTAAGTTTAATAAAGAAGTGGTGAGCCCGTCCAATGTCCTATTGCCCATCATGAAAGGGATGTTCAAAGAACCACGACCATTGGAGGAAGCTGAAATTTGGGATTTGATCGAACGCTTTGGAACAACGGCCTTGCTGGCTAAAAAAGCAGGATTTAAAGGAGTTCAAATTCATGGAGCGCATGGTTATTTGGTGAGCCAATTTTTATCAACGCGAACAAATCTAAGAGAAGATAAATGGGGTGGCTCTTTGGAAAATCGAGCTCGGTTTGCGATTGAGATTTATCGTAATATGAGAAAGAAAACAGGCGCAAATTATCCAATTGGGATTAAAATAAACTCTGCAGATTTTCAACGGGGTGCATTTACAGAAGAAGAATCTTTAGAAGTAATTAAAATGTTAACGGAGGAAGGAATGGATATGATTGAAGTGTCCGGTGGCACTTATGAAAAAGCGGCTATGATGGGGCGACAATTGAAAAAAAGCACGCAAGAAAGAGAGGCGTATTTTGCTGATTTTATCGTCAAAGCTCGAAAAGTGACGAAGGCACCTTTATTGCTGACAGGCGGTTTTCGAACATTGTCTGTGATGGCAAAAGCGATAGAAAATAAGGAGGTAGATTTTGTAGGAATCGCTCGCCCTTTTGCCGTTAATCCTTTTTTAGCAAAGGAATTAATAGAAGGAAAAATAACTACAATTAGAGGCGGCGCTGTGGATACGGGAATTGGTTTTATTGATAGAATGGGTTTTATGGATACCACTTGGCATGCAGAGAATATGAAGATTATGGGAAAGGGAAAAATGCCTAATCCTACATTGAGTCCTTTGAAAGTATTTTTAAAATTTGCTTGGGAAAATATGACTAGTAGAAAGTAATTTAGAAAATTCCAAATTCCAAATAACAAATTCCAAAACGCGAACTTTTAGACTAGATCTTTGGTGAAGAATGCCAAAATCAATTGCACCCGCAAGTTTAGAATTTGTTATTTGAGTTTTAGAATTTATTCTTTTATGCCCAAATAATCCCTCGATTAGCACACCATCCCTCATACTGATCTCTAAACAAATCATCCATTTTTCCTCTACGAACTTTTAGAGTAGGGGTGATTAAGCCCTTATCCTCTGACCAAGCTTCTTTTTGAATAACGACCGTATGGATTTTTTCAAAATTGGCTCTTGTTCCATTCAGTTCTGTAAGCGTTTCTTTGATAGATGCTTCTACAGTGGCTTTGTCGCAAGCGATGCCTATTTCAGATAAATTGACCAAGGCAATAGGTTGAGGAATACCTAAGCCGACGACACAAACTTGTTCGATATGATCATTACCCATTAATACTTCTTCCATTGGATTCGGAGTGACGTAACTTCCTTTAGATGTTTTGAAAGCATCTTTTACCCGACCAATAACCCGTACATAACCGTCTTTATCAATCGTTCCTCTATCGCCGCTATGCATCCAGCCATCAATTAATACCTCTGCTGTTTTTTCTGGGTTTTTATAATAGCCCGTCATCATATACGGCGTTTTCATTAAAATCTCATCCGTTTCAGGATCTATTTTTACCTCACCAAATGGGATGGCTTTACCCACAGAATCTTGTGGAGAATTTGGATCAGGGCTATTGGTCATCGAGCCGCAAACTTCGGTCATACCATAGGCTTCGACTAGATGAATATCTAATTTTTTATAAAAATCTTTGATGAAGGCAGGCGTGATGGCTGCACCCGTTGCAGCGACTCTTATATCTCGCATACCTAAAGCCGTTCGCAATTTCTTTTTCACCATGCCTTTAACGATAGGAATTTTTAGGAGTAGATCCATTTTCTTTTGCGGCATCTTTGCTAGTACCCCCAAATAGAATTTTGTCCAAATCCGAGGAACGGCAAAAAATAGGGTAGGCTGCGTATCTTGTAAATTCTTAGCAAAAGTATCTAAGCTTTCTGCAAAAGATACCATACCTCCCAATGTGATAACAGGGACTTCTAAACCCATTCTTTCTCCGACATGATTTAGTGGTAAGAAAGATAGACATCTGATTTCTGGTATTTCATAAATCCCTAGCCAATTGGTCTTTTTTTCATTTTCCATAATCATCCCTGGCGTACGGTGGAGATGCATTACTCCTTTAGGCGTACCTGTGGTACCTGAGGTAAACTTGATCGTCCACAAGTCGTCTAAGTTGGGAACAAAATTGTCCGCGGCAGGTTCGTGTTTGGCTAGGAGTTCATTCCAATCATCGCCGACTGTAATATCTGCTGCGCCTTTATATTGGGGAAATTTTATAGTTTGTACACTTGCTGGAATGGCATCGCTTTTATCTCCCCATGTTTCCAACTTCCCTACAAATAATGCTTTAATATCACTGAGTTCAATTACTTGTGCCAACTGCCCTTTTGGTAAACTTGCATAGTAGGGCACAGACACATAACCACCCATTAAAATAGCCAAATCCGATAATATCCAGTGATAACAGTTTTTAGAAAGGATGCCGATGTGATCGCCTGGTTGTAAACCTTTTGCGCGTAAAGCAGTGGTGATCTTTCGAGCTTCTTGCCCTGCTTCCGCATAGGTTAAGGTATGCCATTGATCGCCTTTAGGTTGACGCATGAATACTTTATTGGGGGTTTCTTTTTCCCATTTGTAAAAGTATTCTATTAACGTTTTGATTGGTTCGTTTTGTGTTGACATGTATTTTCGTATTTAATTACTTGTAGGGAAGGTACAAACTTATGTTTAGTTGTCAAAGTAATATCTTTCCTTTATTCTGTTATCAATAATTTTTTAAAACGGACCAAGGAGTCATGATCGCTCCATTTCTAATCGGAAGTATATTGCCAAATTGCAAGAAGACAAATTCACTTTGATGCGGACGCAAGAATACAAAGTCATCTACTTTCAATTCAACTGAAGAAGGGGCATTTAGCATCGTTTGATTGGTAGAAACAAACATACTATTTTGTTTGATACCAATAGGATAGCAATAATCTGCTTTCCAAAATCCCCCATAAATATAAAAGGATTGTTGATTACTAGAACTGATTAAATTAAGTATGGTCTTCATCTTTTCTAAGGCTGGTAGGGTAGTGCCCTCAAAGGCTTTCAAAACAGGACTAGCAATAAAGCAAGCTGCTTGATAGTTGTCTAAAGTTGGAATATCAAAAGTAGTTGGCATGACCATACAAGAACCGGCGGATACGTCATTTAAAGGAGAATTATTTTTATGCATTGCGATGGTAGGACTACCAGCTCCATTGAAGGTTAAATCCTCTGACCATAAACTGGGAAAATCTTGCTGAATAGCCTCTTTGCATTGCTCATAAAATTGGTTGGCTAATTGGTAAGCTTTTTCCTTAGATCGAATAAAGTTAGGAAGTTTGACGACATGTGGATCATAGCCCATTAGGCCACTAAAAGTAACCCATTCTTTATGTTGTTCTAGTAATTGTAGTCCTGCTTTCAATTGAACTATATCCTTAAAACCTCCACGGTGCAAACCCACATCTATTTCCAAATTTAAGCGAAGGGATTGTCCTAATTCTTTGGCTAAATCAATATATTCTTCAATTCGTTGTTCGGTGTCAACGAGCCATTGTATTTGCTGATATGGATGGAATCCTTGTTTGCTTTCTGGTAAGTTTTTATAAAAGTATGATGCTGTTTTAATAGGCATAGGTTTCCCTAATAATATATCTGCATTTGCTGTTAAGTTTCCTGCTAACGCTGTCAAAAATGGTTGATGAAAAACCATTAATTTTTCTGTATTTCCCCGCTGCATAACATACTGAATCAACTCTAAACTTGGCAAAGATTTTACGACTATTCGGAGACTTGTATTGGCTTGTAGGTTCTTTTTTAGTGTAGCTATATTCTCGTCTACTTTATCCAAATCTATCAACAAACATGGGATAGCTCGCTGATAGTTTTTTAACGTTTGATTTAGTTTTTCAAAGTATGGTTTTGACATGGAAAGAATGATTAGATTTTATCGGTTACACAAGAAAAACTACGGAGTAGTTGAACATGAATAACCACGGACGAAATCCGTGGACACTCAAACAACATTCCCAACCCCCAATAACCGCTGCATATAAGGAGAAGCAAAGAGCAGATCAGGATCTTGCAGTGCTCGATGTTTCATAAAAGTAGAAAATTCAGGATACATATCTGCAATAGCTACGGGCGTGAGCGTATTCATTTTTCCCCAATGTGGTCGGCCATTGTAGGCTCTAAAAATATCTTCTAATGCTTTGAAGTAGGGGCCAGCATCTTTATTGCTGTATACATGACAAGCAATATAGGCAGAGTCTCTACCATTGGCTGGACTCATCATAATATCATCTCCTTTTACCCACCTATTTTCAATTGGAAAATGGACATTATATTTTCCAGTGTTCACTGTTTTTACGACTTCTTGCATAACGTCTTGATACGCATCTGCAGGAACATTATATTCCATTTCTTGGAACTTCACTAATCTAGGCGTGGCATATATTTTATGACTATAAGCTATTTTTTTAGTGTCAGATATTAGATCAGCGGTTAGCTTAGAAATGGCTTGTGTTTTGGAAGGGAACCATTTGGCAAATTCAGCGATGCCCATGAATAAATAATTCTCTAGGACATATTCTGACCAATAATTGAAAAAACTAATATCGTCTACTTCAGAGGTAGCTTCAATATTGGAAGTTTTGGTAGCTACTTTATTGGTATAAGGCAACCAGAAAAATTCAAAGTTGCGATTGTTGTCGAGGTGAGATTGGAGATTAGATAAAGTGTCATTTAAATGGGCTGCTTTCATCTCTACACTCAATTTATAGAGTGGAATACATTGCAAGGTTATTCGAGTAATAATACCCAATGCCCCCATTGACACCTGTGCTGCTTTGAATAATTCAGGGTTTTCTGTTTCGGAACAACTGATTATTTCTCCCTTTCCATTGATAAAACGTATGGCTATTACTTGTGTACTAATCGTCCCAAATTTCGTTCCTGTACCATGTGTTCCTGTACTAATCGTACCTGCGATGGACTGGACATCAATATCTCCTAAATTCTCCATAGCCATGCCTTCTTTAAAAAGAAGATCACCCAAATAATTTAGTTTTGTTCCCCCTTTTACGGTAGCCTGCACCTTTTCTTTATCAACAGCTATCAGCCCCTGATATTTATCTAAATTGACTAAAATATTTTCTGTTTGGCAGAGTGCCGTGAAGGAGTGCCCTGTTCCGATTACTCGAATCTTTTTACGATCGTTGGCTGCTTTCAGAACTAGCTGTTGAATTTCTTCCTCAGAGCTAGGGTATGCAATTTCTGAAGGATTCCAAGTAATGTTCCCTGCCCAGTTTTTCATTTTATTTATGATTTTTTCTTTTCAGCAATTGCAGCCCGCATTGTTCTTAAAAGGCCCATTCGGTCATTCCCTAAATGCTCACAACCATCGACATATAGGCAGGTACCACTAATGTAAGAAGACATGGGGCCTGCATAAAACATTACCGCATTAGAAACATCTTCTACGGAACCAAATCGACCCATTAGATTTGCCTTACGTCCTTCTTCAAATTGCTGTTGAATTTCTGGCGAATAGGTATCAAGCCCTGAAGACTCTATGGTGCCAGGTGCAATTGCGTTGATTCTTACGCCAAAACTGGCCCATTCTTGAGCTAAGGTTTTGGTTAAATTTTCAACACCTGCTCGGGCTGCACCTGTATGCGCCATTCCAGGAAAACCTCTATATACATTAGCGGTAATATTCACAATCACGCCACTATTCTGTGGTGCAAAGAAAGACTTAAACATTTGTGAAGTCACATAAAAGGTGCCGTTCAGATTATTATTAATAACTGCTGACCAGCCTTTTTCGTTAATCATTTCTGCAGGTGAAGGGAACTGACCGCCCGCATTATTGACTAATATATCTAATCGTCCAAAGACCGTGTTTATTTGATCAGCTAGGGCTTGTATATCTTCTGTTTTTCGAATGTCACAAGGATGATAGGCACATGCCCCAAAAGCAGCTAATTCTTCTGCAGCTGTTTTTAAAAGCTCTTCCTTTCTAGAACAGATCATTACTTTTGCACCTAGTTGTAAGAACTGCTTAGCAATACCGTATCCAATACCGCTACGTCCGCCCGTTACTAATGCTACTTTATTTTTGAATAAATCTTTTTGATACATTTTTTCGTTTTAATGACTTTCTTCCTTTCCATCTCGTCTGATCTTGACGGGCGGTTTATCGCTTAGTTTTAATGTATTTAGCTCTGTTAATAAATCCTCTTTTTGAATTTCTTTTACCCCTTCCATTTGCGCATCCATTAATATCATATCTGCTCCTTTTTCACCGATCATGATGGTGGGCGCATTGGTATTACCTGAGACAATCGTCGGCATAATAGACGCATCAATAACTCGAAGCTGATCAATGCCTTTTACTCGTAGTCGATCATCCACTACCGCCATATCATCTGTGCCCATTTTGCAAGTACCTACTGGATGGAATACGGTTTCTACATTTTTTAATATATGCTGCATTAAGGCTTCATCATCTTCTGGAACAAAAAGTTTGTCTAGTACTTTTGTAAATGCATTTGACTTTAAAATTTCAATTGCTTTTTTACCTGATTCTAAAAGGACCTTACGATCTTCTTCTGCTTCTAAGAAATTCGGTTGTATAAGTACTTTATCTGTAATTTTATTACTTTTTAATTTGACGGTTCCTCTACTTTTTGGGCGGAGTAGGGTAGGTAATACCGTTACGCCGTCTTTAGTCGGAAAGGTGTTGACATCATATAAATCTGCTTCATACTTTTCTCCTGTAGATAGGGACGCAAAATGAAATTGATAATCGACTCGATCTGGACTTTGACTAGTACTTCCAAAAGCAACTGCTTCTAATGGTCCTTGTGTGAGTGCTCCTTTTTTGAATATTAAATAATTAGCTAAATCTACGACTTGATTGGGTATCTTTAAATGATGGTTTTGTGCATCTTGTTTTTTAGTAGAGCCACTCAAGAAATACATTAAGTGATCTTGTAAATTTTTTCCAACGCCTGGTAAGTCCTTTACACAATCAATTCCATGCGTAGCTAATTCTTCTTGGTCTCCGATACCCGACAACATTAAAATTTGTGGAGAATTAAAAGAACCTGCCGAGACAATGACTTCCTTGTTACAATGATAGGTAGCAGATTGTCCTTTTTTATCTTGCACCTTTACCCCCACTGCTACATCGTCTTCAATCAGAATTTTCTCCGTAAGGGTATGGGTTAAAATAGCTAAGTTTTTTCGATCCTTGATTGGATTTAAAAAGGCTACAGCTGCACTATTTCTTTTTCCTTTTTTAATCGTGTTTTGAAAGTAGCCTGCTCCCTCTTGTTTAGCCCCATTATAATCCTTATTTTCTTCAAAGCCTACTTCCTTACAGGCATCTATAAATGCTCTACTATAAGGCGTACTAAAACTTTTGGAGTACCCTACATTGAGTTCCCCATCTTTGCCATGAAATTCGTTATCAAGATCTTCGTTATATTCCGATTTTTTAAAATAAGGTAAGACATCTTTATACCCCCAACCTTTATTCCCTTGCGCTTCCCAATCATTATAATCTTCTTTATTGCCTCGCACATAGGCCATGTAATTCGTAGAGCTACAACCGCCTAGAGTCTTTCCTCTTGGGAGGTATATTTTTCTATTTAGAATATGCGCTTGTGGTTCCGTTTCAAAGCCCCAATCTACTTCTGTTTTATGCAATTTTGCACAGCCCGCAGGTATATGGACAAACATATTCTTGTCTGGCCCTCCTGCCTCAATTAGCAAGACTTTGTTATTCGGATCTTTGGATAATCGGTTGGCCAATACGCAGCCTGCGGAGCCTGCGCCGATGATGATGTAGTCGTATTTTTTTTGCATGAGTTCTTATTTTTAGAAGTCAAAATTTAGAAGTCAGAGGTCAGATTGTTCTAGTTAGCTTACGCTAACGGAACTGTCAGGTGTCAGACTCATGATGTTGACAATGGATGCTTCTAATAGTCAAGGTATCCATTTTAGAAAAATAACAATTTACTGTTTATTATTAAAAACGAATGCCGTCAACATCATAAATCTGACTTCTGACAGC